>JAZRNG010000163.1:0-5319 GCA_045648065.1 Acutalibacteraceae bacterium
GTGAACGATTTCGTACTGACCTGCTTCCTCTTTTACGTGATAGAAGGGAGTCATATCGTTAACGTGGTGGCTTCCGTAGAAATAATCAAAGCCCTGATTTGTGGGAAGATATTCACCGTAGTCACCAAGATGCCATTTACCAAAAGCTCCTGTGTTGTAACCGGCATTCTGAAAAACTTCAGCCATCGTGATTTCATCACCGAGCATACCGTCGCAGTTTGCACCCATTTCAAAGGAATTGAAAAGACGGGTTGTTGCAAACTCAGATGTTGAGCTGATTGTCGGATAGATAACATTATCAGCGTGACCTCTGAAGGGATAGCGACCCGTAAGAAGACCGAATCGCGCAGGTGAACAGACAGAATAGCAGGAGTAGAAATTTTCGAGGTTTACACCTTCTTCACCGATTCTGTCTATGTTCGGAGTATCGTAAATCGCACCGTTGAGCGAAACGTCGCCATAACCGAGGTCATCCATAAGAACGACAAGGACATTCGGATTATCCGTTGCTGCTTTGTCAACCTTACCGAGATAGTCATCGTGACCTTCCCACATTCTTTCAACATTCGGCTGTGAACGAAGATTCATAGTAAGAAGATAAAGAACTGTAGACAGCACAAAAACAACGCTGAGAATACCTGAAAGAACCTTCTGAAGCTTTGCGTTTTTCAGCTTTTTGGCAGCTAAGAAAAACAGAACTCCGCATATAACTGCACTCGGAAGTATCAGAAGCAGGTTTCCGAGAAACCTCCAACCTATATTCCCCGCACCTGCAAAGAGTGCATTTTCAGCAGATTTCCAACCTGCAAGACAGTTTGAAAATGCACCGAAGCCTGCATCTGCACCGTATACAACATAATACATTGATACAGCAAAACCTGATGTCGCATAAGCTGCAAGGACGTTTTTGGACAATTTTTTGCCGATTATGAGGCTGAGTATCAGCAGAACCGTACATATGCACATAAATCCTACATTCACCACAGCGAACATATTCACCCGCTTATAAAGCAGTAATATAATCAGTATCATTGATATGATGTTCGGCAGAAAGCTGAACACCTGCTTTTTATCTTTCATTTAAGAGTCCTCTCTATTTTCAGTGTTAAACTGCAGGAATGAGATTTTTGAAAACAAAATCAACAACTGTTTCAAGTACAGCTGTAACGAGCTTTACAAAGTTGAGGAAGCTCGGAATCGTTTCCATCATATTGAATGCATCTGTAACAGGATTTGAAAGCTCTGCAACAGGAACGAAAGTCTGATTGATCGTATCGTTCTGCATAAACTGAGGATACTCTTCCATATCAAAAACAGTAAGCTGCTCTTCACTCGCAAAGAGTCTGTCATAGAAAACGCCGTGACCATCGTGTGTTGTGGAGTGAAGCATATCCTTTACAAACCATGTGCACTCCGGAAGCATACAAGTTGAAGCATCGATCATTCTGTCAGGTGAGATATAGTTGATATCGTTGAAACGAGCCTGAGTATAGTCCTCAGGAAGCTGTGAGCCGATAGGTGCACAGGTTGCTCCGCAGGAAGCGTACTTTGTATCTACAGTACCGTCAGATGTTTCCATATAAGCTGAAACGAGAGGTGTTCTCTGCATATTGTAGCCTGCTACGATGTAGATATTTGTGCCGTCTGCCTGTGCTCCGCGAAGAAGCTCTTCAGCCTTGCTCTGAACCTCGTAATGGTAGAAGTCAAGCTTTGCGATAAGACCTGCCTGTGTTGTCGGGTCAAGCTTCATAAACACTTTGCCGCTTTCGTAGTACTCATCGGGAACAAAGCTCCAGATACCGGGAAGTGTACCGAAGATAGGAATAAGACATTCGTCAAAAACTCTGTCCTTGAGGTTTACAACAATACCGTCAACCATACCGAGGAGAGCTTCAAAAATACCTGCTGCATCAAGTGCCTCGCAAAGAGCATAAAGAATACCGCTTACGAAGTCGATTTCAATAGCAGGAAGTGCACACTCAGCATATCTGACAAGTGCATCCTTGTTGATTTCAAACTTGCCGTTGAAAAGCTCACCTGCGACTGCTGTGCCGAGGAGAGGACAGTTCTGGAAGATTATTGTTTCGATATCTTCTGTGCCGTAAAGACGGATGTATGCCAACATAACGACACCACCCATACTTGAAGCACGGATCTGTACATTTTCGTGACCTGTGATTTCTTCAACTTCTTCAAGATATGTATGAAGCTTTTCTGCATTTTCAACAGGATCCATACGGAAGTCATATCCGAAATAGTAAGAATGATCTCCGCCGTGGTCTGCTGTTTCAGGATGGAACTCTTCGCTTGTTACTCTGGGGTCAGAGTTGCCGTTGCCGTCAAGTGCGAGCATACCGAAAGCTTCGTTTACGCAACCGATGAGTACATCGCCGAATTTATCGTAATTCTTTGTTGCGATAAGCTCTGCCGCTGCGGGCACAACCGGGAGAAGAATCTCAAGAATATCGCCTGTTTCAGGTCTGAAGAGTGTACGCTCATTTTCCGTACCCTCGTCAAGAATAACGCTGCCGCTGCCAAGTGCTGCAACGTAAACCGTAGGTGTTTCTCCGCAGGGACATCTGTCTGATGCTGCAAAGCCGGGCACCATAACAAGAGCCGCCATTACAACTGCGAGAATTGCTGAAAGTAACTTTTTCATATACAATCGCTCCTTTAGCTTTTTGTGTTTTTATAAACACTTATATTCCATTTAATGTTAACACATCAAAATTTTACTGTCAACTTCAACAAATGTCTAACCCTGCCAAAATAAATGCTGATTTTTTGTTTAAATTTTTTGACGCATAGAAAAAATCCAAAAAAAGAGTCTTTTTTTCAAGCAAGATACCAATATGCAACAACACTTACTTCTGCTATAATGTAAAGGTACGCGATTAAAAAGGAGTAACGATATGAAAATCTGCGGCTTTCAGAAAATGACAATGCTTGACTTTCCCGGCAAGGTTGCCTGTACTGTTTTCACAGGCGGTTGCAACTTCAGATGCCCCTTCTGTCACAACGCACTTCTCGTCACAGAAATCGACAACGAGAATACTTTCGACGAGGACGAGATCATTGCATACCTTTATAAAAGGAAAGGTATCATCGATGGTGTGTGCATCACGGGTGGTGAACCTCTGCTTCAGAAGGATATAACGGAGTTTCTCAGGAAAGTGAAGGCTACGGGAATGCCCGTCAAGCTCGACACCAACGGAAGCTATCCTGAAAAGCTCAGGGAGCTTGTTTCAGAAGGTCTTGTAGAATATGTTGCCATGGATATCAAAAACTCAAAAGAAAAGTATGCTCAGACCGTCGACCTTCCCGACTTCGACCTTGGCAAAGTTGAAGAAAGTGTCAGCTTCCTTCTGAGTGATACCGTAGACTATGAATTCCGTACAACAGTTGTCAAAGAATTCCACACTCAGGACGATATCGTATCAATCGCTGAGTGGATCAAGGGTGCCAAAAGATACTTTTTACAGGGTTTTGTTGACTCAGGTAACCTTATAGGTAGTGGTATGAGTGCTTTAAAACCACAAGAAATGGTAGATTTTTGCACAAAAGCACAAGAAATTGTACCGAATACAGTACTCAGAGGCGTTAAATAGCACAAATTTAACAATATATTGTGTTTGTCTGTTGACACGTTTACAATATATATGCTATAATCGTGACGTTCTCGAAAAAAACACACAAAATATAGTAAAGGAGAAAAATATGTATACTGTACTTAAAAGAGACGGAAAAACCGTAGCATTTGACATCTCAAAAATCAGCACAGCAATCTCCCAGGCATTTGAAGCATGCGAAAAGTATTCGCATCCCGATATTATCGACCTTATCGCATTGAAAGTTACAGCAGAGTTTGAGCCCAAAATCAAGGATGGTCAGATTACTGTTGAAAACATTCAGGACAGCGTTGAGTCTGTTCTCATCAAGGCTGGTTACGATGATGTTGCAAAGGCATACATCATCTACCGTCGCCAGAGAGAAAAGATCCGTAATATCAACGCTACAATGGTTGACTACAAGGCAATCATTGACAACTACCTCAAAATCAATGACTGGCGTGTTAAGGAAAACTCAACAGTTACTTACTCAGTCGGTGGTTTGATTCTTTCAAACTCAGGTGCTGTTACAGCTAACTATTGGCTTTCAGAAATCTATGATGATGAAATCGGCAACGCTCACAGAAACGCTGATATTCACATTCACGACCTTTCAATGCTCACAGGCTACTGTGCAGGTTGGTCACTCAAGCAGCTCATTCAGGAAGGCCTCGGCGGTGTTCCCGGTAAGATTACATCTGCTCCCGCTGCTCACCTCTCAACTCTCTGCAACCAGATGGTAAACTTCCTCGGAATTATGCAGAACGAGTGGGCAGGTGCTCAGGCTTTCTCATCATTTGACACATATCTTGCTCCCTTTGTTAAGGTTGATAATCTTTCATACAAAGAGGTTAAGCAGTGCATCCAGTCATTCATCTACGGTGTCAACACTCCGTCACGTTGGGGTACACAGTCACCGTTCACAAATATCACTCTTGACTGGACAGTTCCAAATGACCTTGCAGAGCTCAATGCAATCGTTGGCGGCAAGGAAATGGACTTCAAGTACAAAGACTGTAAGAAAGAAATGGATATGGTTAATAAAGCCTTCATCGAAATTATGGTTGAAGGTGATGCTAACGGACGCGGCTTCCAGTATCCTATCCCCACATATTCAATTACCCGTGATTTTGACTGGTCAGAGACAGAGAACAACAAGCTTCTCTTCGAAATGACAGCAAAATACGGTACACCGTACTTCTCAAACTACATCAACTCTGATATGGAACCCAGCGATGTACGTTCAATGTGCTGCCGTCTTCGTCTTGATCTCCGTGAGCTTCGCAAGAAGTCAGGCGGTTTCTTCGGAAGCGGTGAATCAACCGGTTCAGTCGGTGTTGTTACAATCAACCTTCCGAGAATTGCATATCTTGCAAAGGATGAGGCTGATTTCTACGCTCGTCTTGACAGAATGATGGATATTTCTGCTCGTTCACTCAAGGTTAAGCGTACAGTTATCACAAAGCTTCTTGATTCGGGTCTTTATCCGTACACAAAGAGATACCTCGGCACATTTGATAACCACTTCTCCACAATCGGTCTTGTCGGTATGAACGAAGTTGGTCTTAATGCAAAGTGGCTCAGAGCTGATATGACAACAGAGAAGACTCAGCAGTTTGCTAAGGACGTTCTCAATCATATGAGAGAAAGACTTTCTGACTATCAGGTTCAGTACGGCGACCTTTATAACCTTGAGGCTACTCCCGCAGAG
>JAZRNG010000164.1:0-5266 GCA_045648065.1 Acutalibacteraceae bacterium
CTGTAATCTATTCCGAACTGATCGATGTCAACAAAAATATTTTCTGCCGTAAGCGTTCCGTCAGAAGCAAGAGTGAAAACCTTACCGCCCTGAATATCTTTTTCGTAGTAACTTCCTACACCTGTTTTTACAGCATAGTGATGCCATACGCCTTCAAACTCTATACTGCTGTAGTTTCTGTGATTATGACCGCAGATGATATGCTTTGTACTTCTGAGCTCCTTGACAACATCAAAGAAGCCGTTATTTACAGGAGCGGAAGAAATGCCTTCCATATTATATCCGAAAGCACCTTCGTATTCTGATTTAAAATCCTGTGCCCAATAATCATATGAATCATACCAGGCATCAGCAAACTCAACGTTCGGGATGTGATAAATAACCGTACTGTCAAGAACTGAACCGACTTCAGCAGTTGTACCGTTTACAGCCCATTTGTACCATTCGATCTGATTGTCCCAGAGATGGTCGTAACCATTGTATGTATAACCGCCCACTTCATAGGTTGCGTCCTTGTGGGTGTCCATCATATAAAGCTGATGAATCGGCTTGTCATTTTCAGTGATTGTGATGATGTAATTTCCGTGACCCATATCTTTCGGACCAAAGTCAAATATCGCATATTCAGATGTATTTTTGATCTGCCATGCACACCACGAAGCATAGGTAGCTGTCGCACCATCGTGATTGCCGAAAACGGGTGCCCACGGGATTTCATAGCTGTCAAGCAAATCGATAAGCCATATCCAGCCGAGCCAACCGTAAACATTGTCACCTGAAAGAGTAATGAGATCAGGCTGAGTGTCCGTGATGAGCTTGTCAATCAGAGCTTCAGCGAGTTCACCGAAATAACCGTGAGCATCCTCGTCAGAAAGCTGAATATCTGAAAGGTTAAGGATAACAAAATCCTTATCAGGGTCTTTTTCGATTACAAATGTGTTGTCAGAGACAGAGAACGAATCCTCAGCCGACCAATCGTAAAAGTGTCTGCTGTCTTTATCCTGCGGACAGAAAATAATTCCCGATAGAATCTGCAAGCCTGAAAGAGCGTAAATGAGTCCGAGCCTGATGTAAAACATTATCACTGTGAATGTCATTTTGTGCACCTCCGAAGTGTACATTATAATTGTATAAGTGAATTATATCAGTTTTACACTAATCACGTCAACAGTCTGCTGATATTTTATGTAATATATCTATAGAAAACAAAAAACACCTACGGACATCGTCCGCAGGTGTCAGGATGGTCAATGGTTAGCAACCACAGCCGTTGTTGTTGAGGAAACCGTTGTTACAACCGCAGTTGTTATTGCAACCGCAATTGTTGTTGTTACAACCGCAACCACACTCAGAGAATAAAAGGATGATTATAAGGAGAAATACCCAGTTATTGCAGCAACCCATGTCGTGACCTCCTTTCGGATTGAGGCGTTAGGATTATCCTGCGCCCTACACTAACATTCTATGTTAAGACGTTTTTTTCGTGATTGTCCCGTTTAAAATTTTTAAAAATTTTTCAATAATGCCGTTTTGTGAATAAAACTGACACTATCGGCAAACCTTTCATAAAAGGAGGTTTTTGATGTGAAATATATTTGTGATGTGTGCGGTTGGGTTTACGATGAAGCTCTCGGCGATACGGAGCACGGAATTGAACCGGGGCAGACGTTTGAAGAGTTGCCGGATGATTTCGTCTGTCCACTCTGTGGTGTAGGCAAAGATATGTTTTCAAAGGAATAATTTTTTCACCACTCTGAGCGTAGAGTGGTGATTTTTTAGTTTTTACAGCAATTTATATTTCTTTTTTATCAATAATTTACCAATTTAAAGTATTATTACGAAAAAGCACTTGATTGACATTAAGAAAAATGATATAATACATCAAATTTATTTTGAGGAGTTTTATTATGTCAGGTGAACAGATTCAGACTCTGGTTGCGATGGTCATATATATGGCTGTAGTTGTCGTAATCGGTTTAGTGTTTGCTAAAAAGGCAAACAAGAGTTCAGAAAACTATTTCCTTGGCGGTCGTTCTCTCGGCCCTTGGGTTACAGCAATGAGTGCGGAAGCTTCCGATATGAGCGGTTGGCTTCTTATGGGTCTTCCCGGTGTTGCATACTGGTGCGGACTTGCTGACGCTGCATGGACAGCTATCGGTCTTGCTATTGGTACATATGTAAACTGGCTTGTTGTTTCAAAGAGACTTCGCCGTTACAGTATCAGAGCAAACAATTCAATTACATTGCCCGAATTTTTCTCAAACAGATTCCGTGAGAAAAACAAAATCGTTCTTACGATCGCAGCTCTTTTCATCCTTATATTCTTCACAGTTTACGCTTCAAGCTGCTTCGTAACCTGCGGTAAGCTTTTCTCCAACCTTTTCGGTATGGACTATGTTCCGATGATGATTCTCGGTGCTGTATTCGTTCTTATTTACACAATCCTCGGCGGTTTCCTTGCTGAAAGTGCATCTGACTTTATGCAGGGTATTGTTATGTTCATTGCACTTGGTATTATCGTTGCTGTGTGTGGTGTCAAGGCAGGCGGTTTTGATGCTATCATCGAAAATGCACGTCAGATCCCCGGATTCTTTGAATTCTTTGGTCTTGCTGTGCCTGAAACAGTTGAAGTTAACGGTGTTGCAACACAGGTTGTTAAAAACGGTGAAGCTATGTTCAGCGAGACTGCTGCTCCGTACGGCTGGCTCAAGATCGCATCAATGCTCGCATGGGGTCTCGGCTACTTCGGAATGCCTCAGGTTCTTCTTCGTTTCATGGCTATCCGTAAGGAATCAGAGCTCAAGCTTTCAAGAAGAATCGCTATGATTTGGGTTGTTATTTCACTTGCAGTTGCTGTGTTCATCGGTATCGCAGGAAGAAAGCTCTTCCCGACTACTCATCTCACGGCATCAAGTGCTGAAAGTATTTTTATAACACTTTCTCAGAGCTATCTTCCTCCGATTTTCGCAGGTTTTGTTATGGCAGGTATTCTTGCTGCAACGATCAGCTCATCAGACTCATACCTTCTTATCTCTGCTTCTGCATTTGCAAAGAATATCTTCCAGGGTCTCTTCAAGAAGAACGCAACAGACAAGCAGGTTATGTGGGTTACAAGAATCACACTTCTTGTTATCGCTCTCGTCGCTATCTTCATCGCACTTGATGAAAACAGCGTTATCTTCCAGATCGTTTCATTCGCATGGGCAGGATTTGGTGCTACATTCGGACCGCTTATGATCCTCTCGCTCTTCTGGAAGAGAACAACACGTGCAGGTGCCGTAGCAGGTATGGTCGGCGGTGCAGGTATGGTATTCCTCTGGAAGCTCGTTATCAGCAAGCTCGGCGGTGTGTTCGAGATTTACGAACTTCTTCCCGCATTCATCTTCTCAGCAATCTGTATCGTAGTAGTTTCACTCATCTCAAAGAAACCTTCTAAGGAAATCGAAGATGATTTCGAAGCTGTCAAAGCAGGTAAAGTTGAAGGCTGAAAATAATACTTAAACGAAAACCCGTTACGGTTACTCAATGTAGCCGTAACGGGTTAATTTTATTCTGCTGATTTAATGATCTTCTCTGTCGTTTCGAGTAGGATTCTTGCCGTGTCGGGACCTGTTGAATTTGTTTCCTCATAGTGACTGCGATCAAATCTGTCTTTGCCCTTTTCTATATAAGGCATTTTTGAATTGAGGAAGAAATCGTTGTCGGGGATGATATAGCCCAATTCATCATTGCAAAGTCCTACGACGAACTTGTGCTTTGCACTTCCTTGTTCACTCAGAATATTGTACTTTGCCTTTGTTCCGTTTCCTGACTCTTTTTCACTTAAAAATTCACCGTTGAAGAGTTCAGGGAAAAGTTCACCGGGAATGAGAAACATTCCGATTTCTTTTTCACCGAGTTCAAGGTAACCGACTTCAGAGTAAATAGAAGCAACACCCTTCTTTTTATCTCTTGAAATATCGTTATTCAGCACACCGAAAAATCTTGCAAGGATGAGAACATAGTTTGCAGCCGATATATTGACAGGTTCTGACTTAACGTTTACAAGGGGAGCGATCTCAGTTTCGTCCGTGAGTGAGTTTGATATTTCACCAAGGGTTTTGCCGAACTCTTTTGTGTACGCTTCGCAGTCGATTGTTTCACGATAGACCTTTTTGATTTCTTTGGCTGAAATCATTCCGCCTATAGCACCGTTTATAAAAAGTGCATCGCAGTTTTTGTTATTGTTCTCAATTTCTTTAATCATATATGCAGGGAAGTCTGCACTGATGTTTTTAGTGCAGCTGCCAAGCAGTTCTGCGTGAGAGGCGAAATTGATAATATGTATATTCTTTGTGCCGTCAAAAGACTCAAATCGGATTTTTGTGAAATTTGAATCGAACGTATCGGGTGTACGGCAATCATACTGCAGATCATCAGTTTTCTTTACAGAATAAAACATCCTGCCGTCTGCTCTGCTTTCGTAAGCGTCTATAATAGCTTTTGCCGTAAGCTTACGAAGATGTTTCATAAATTCCTCGTCTCTGCCGCATTTAAAAAGCTTTTCGCCCCACAAACCCTGGGTGTCAATGGCAGAATGTGAATGTGTAGCACAGATATTGATTGACTTGAGAGAGGGAATTTTTTTACTCTCTATGACGAGTTTTCTGATTCTGTTGATGTCCCTGCGACTGATTCCGACAGCATCGACCGAGCACATGATCACTCCGCCACGTCCTGTATTGTCATCAATGTAAACTGCGCGGGCATACATATCATCAAGCACACCCTGAGCAGGATTGTTCGAATCGTAACCTGCGATAAAGTATTTTCTTATTTTTACATCATCAGGAGTCAGCACAGCCTTGCCGAAACCGCAGGTAAAGTGTTCACCCTTCTGAGTCGAAAATTTGTTATCGCCTTTAAGCATATATTTGTTTGCTTTTTCACTTGTCGTGAAATTTTTTTCAGGCATTGAAAAAATTATGGTTTTTGACAGACCGAGCAGAGAACTTCTGACAATCTTATCTGTATTCATACGCTCATCCCCCTTGAGTTATATTATACACCTGTTTTTCGATTTTGCAAATAAGAAAAATTTAATCCATATTTTTCAGTCATAATGACGAAGCGGATGTGAATAATACAAATTCGGGTTTGTAGAGTTCTTTGGTTTTGCACAAATTGACCATGTGTTCGTAGGGGCGCGCATTGCGCGTCCGTTGAATTAAGCAGAATTTTTGCGGACGACCGATGGTCGCCCCTACGATATTAATTGAATATTCTA
>JAZRNG010000165.1:0-6973 GCA_045648065.1 Acutalibacteraceae bacterium
GGTTATGACTGCGAGCTTAAGGAAACAGGCAGACTTGCTGATATCGCTCCTACAATGCTCACAATCCTCGGTCTCGAACAGCCCAAGGAAATGAAGTCGGAGGCCAAGCGGTCTTAGGAAGACAATACAGCTTTGCAACTCCTTGGCTCACAGAACGACATGGCTACGATCCGACTTGGTTATGACTGCGAGCTTAAGGAAACAGGCAGACTTGCTGATATCGCTCCTACAATGCTCACAATCCTCGGTCTCGAACAGCCCAAGGAAATGAACGGTGAGAGCCTCATCAAATAATCAAGCTTATAAAGCGAAAGCCGCCCGATTAATTTCGGACGGCTTTCTTGATTATACGATGAAACTCTACTTCTTAGAATTAAGCAAATTATCAGCATCCTGTGCCTTGAGTGTAAAACTATTGTTCTTCCACCAGGACCACACAGCAGAAATTACGGTAAAGGCATATGTAGCATACCGTGTCCATGCTTCAAGTTCAACTTCATTGTCAGTAATCCCGAACATGACAAGTGCCTGATTTGCGAGTGCGAGTACAAGCACGACAGTACGTACCCACGTTTGTGTTGATACACCCTTTAGATTTATTTTTTTCATTTCATTTCCTCCCTTAACTCATCTATTCTGTGATGTGCTGACTTGACCGAACTTTCTACACAAAACATTCTTTCAACAAGGTTATTATGCTTTGAAACCTTCTGTTCAAGCTGTTCTATGCGGTATACCGTGAGCTTATTTGCTGCAAGTATTCCTCCGAACGTACCGATCATTGTTCCGCACAGAGCAATCAGTGCTGTTATTATATCAGTCACGTCGCCACCTTCACTTTACAATAATCAAGACAAATCCAGCCTGACGGGATCTTGCCCCAGTTGTCATCAATTTCCGACACAGTACAAACACAGCCCTTAACAAGTCCGTGAGCGGAATTACCGTTATTCAGGCTCTTAATCTGTTTCTGTGCATTTGGTGTAAGAAACGAAAACTTCTTATAATCATAATCCGTTGACGGACCGCGTCTTACCCTGAGGAGATTAACATTTACCGTATACGTTCCCTTTTTGTACATCGCCGGATCTTTATAATTAAGTGACAACTTTTCAGGATCCTCATACTTATCCGTTGTCAGATCTTTAACTCCCAGATGAAGATGAACTCCCGTTGCTTTGCCTGTTTTCCCTGTATAGCCGAGCAGAGTTCCTCTCTGCACCGTCTGTCCTGCCTTCACTGTCACCTTATCAAGGTGATAGTGAAGCATTTTTTTGTTTATTCTAGGATATTTAACCCATACATACAAAGCTCCGTCAGATGCCTTACCACAGCTCATTACAGTACCCTTTTCAATGGCATACTGTCCGATTTTCTTACCGTTTGTGCCGTAATCCGTACCGTAGTGAAAAGGATTTGTCGCACCTGCCTCAGTATTGAGCACAGCCCGTTTACCATAAGCCGAAGTGATGTAATGGCTTTTACCGTTAAAAATTATATTACTGATTTTACTCATTTATTCTCTCTCCTTTTCTTTTTCATATTCTCTTATTATATGCGTAAAAGCACGAAAAAGTTCGAAATCGTCTTCACCGTTGAGTCTGCACAACTCAACCTGCTTTGAAAGTTTCAAAGCAAGAAAAAGTGATGACAGTTCCATTTCAACATTAATCATCGTAATCAGCATCACTTTCTCGCACCATCTGCTTAGGATAGATAATCTGATGTGTCGGTATATCGTTATAATTCGTATAGTCCTGAGCTCTGCCCATCGGTTTACTTATCTCAACAGCACAACCGGAATCGCTCTCAAATGCAGTAAACGTGAAAGAATATCCGACCACACAAGCACCCGACGGCACATCGATATCAGTAGCCAGAGTAAACCTGACCTTTTTAGGATAGACGCTATCAAACTGAGTGTTTGTATCAGATGCAAACACCTGCAGAACTGATTCAAGCGGTACTACGTGCATACCCACAGATAGCGGCATACTGACAGCAAAAGCATCTGTCTGTAGTCTGTCATTATATGACTGCTCAGGTGAGTCATCCTGCCAGAGCACGGGATTGATTTTCACATTGCAATAATTTGTAGCCTTGATAATTACATATCCGTTGAGCATAAGGCAACACGGCTTTTCCGCATCAAACTCATATGAGCTTACAGGCACCTTTAACGGTGAATCGGAGGCAAATAAATAATGAACATCACTTTCATCTGCGCCTTTCCAGGAAATATGTCTGATAAACGGTAGTTTTATTTTTTCAGATACATAACTGCTGTTTTTCGCCAGAGCATAAAGGGTATTTCCTATAAGCTCGGCAAATTTAGTGACACCACCCTTCTTACCCGTCGCAGGATAATTAACCGGAGACCACCTGAGACTGCAAGTGTTTATATTAAACTGATGAGCAAGGAAATTGCCTATACTAGGATTTACAGAAGAAGCGATCACAGTTTTACTCAGTGCGTCGCTCTCATCAGCATCGGAATTGTATCTTTTCAAAACGTTCGTGAGCTTACTCAGACAGTTGTCTTTAAACCGAGGATAAAACATCATCGCTCCACAGTAGTAAAATGAACCGGTATCCGTATCAAGTGCCGCACATAATTTATCATCATATATTTCATCAAGCAGGTCAAAAATCGCATATATCTCACTTTGATTTGCAGGATCTGAGCCTTTATTGTCCGAAGTACATTCATCCCACTTGTACGGGAAATTTCGCTGAAGATCTACACCGTTTGAATTAAGAGCACTTTTATTTACAAATCCGTACGGATTTGCAACGGGCACCACAACGAGTTTCACCTTTGACCGGATATACGAGAGTGTTCTGTCGTTGCGATAGTTTCTGCAAAGATCACTTAAAAAGTGTGATAATGCTACGATCGCTATGCTTTCTTCCGGTTGAAAACCGGATGTGATCAATACGGTTTTTTCGTAATTCAGAGGCTCAAACGTGTACGCATAAACTGAATACTCACCGCTTGAATCCTCGCCTATCTCTTTACATGACACATATTCAGGAAAATCCGAAACAAGTGTATTGAGAATATAATCAAGATAAGCCTGATATTTCTTATCCGCACTTACCGAAAGATTGCCCGAACCGTCTTTAAATGTCGACGGATAATACCACTCATCCGGTTCACCCGGTAAAACATCCTTATCGCTTATACTGCCTGAATTGCGGATATTTCTCAGCAGATCATTAAACCTTACCTCAAGCTCACCTTTATACTTTTCAAGTGAACCCTCAAGCTCCTTGAGTGCATTGTAAACGAAGTAATTATCTTCTTCGTACCAGTTATTCTCTTCACCAATTCCTTCTTCGATACGATGAGCTACTGCATTTGTAGTGATTACCACTCCATCTGCGTTCACACCGTACACTCCTATCTTGAGGATACCTTCTTTCTGCAAGCATACAGCAGGTATTTTACACCTGTCTTCATCAAGGCTGACTCTTACAAAATCAGAATTGCCGAAACCGAACACAGCTGTTTTTATGAATGAATCCCATGTGTTGTCAAAGCTGAAGATGCATCCGTCAAAATCAACACTTCCTCCTGTAGTAAAAGTGTCCTTTTCTATTTCAATGCGGTTTTCCGCAACTTTCAGATAAATATTATTCAAGCTAACACCATCCTTCTGCTTTTATCATAATAATTCTGCAATGCATAGGCTGTAGCAAGTGCATCTCGTTTCTGGTCATAAAAAACTGTCAGTTTTCTTTTAATTTCGTATGTTTTAAGATGATTGTTAGCCGCATACGCTTCGTTAAGCTCTTTTCTGTACTTTGTTATAAGGCAGTTCAGGTCTTCCGCAGCCTTAAAATAATCTTCACTGAGTTCAGTCAGATTTCTTTCCATTCATATCTTCCCTTTCCGTTTACAAGTTTTAAATTGAATTCAATGCCAAAGATTTTACTGTATTTTTCAAGAAGGTCCACTGTCACCTTTTTTCTGCCGTTTTCGATTTTTTCGAGTTCATTAACGGTAATGCACACCGCCTTTGCTAATTGCTCGGACGTTACCGCGTTTGAAACACGCAGATTTTTAAGTTGTTGCGACAAATCGCCTTCTTTTTTCTTTGCTGCTGAGCTGATTTTCATAATTTCTTCGAAATACATCGGCTGTATTTTCATTTCTGTCAGGTCAGCATGATACCTTACAAGCGGAGTGATCAGCTCTCTGACAGTTTCATTCGCCCTGGATATCGCGCGATAAACATTAGACTGTGATACCCCGTGATCTCTGGCAATCTGTGATGTGTTTTTCTCTTCATACCAGAACTCCTTCATAAACACCCGCTGAATATCGCTCAGCTTATTCTCAATTATCTCATCAACAAGTTTAGCCGTCCCGATTTTGCGGATACGATTAACAAGGCTGTCTATACTTTCAAGAGCCTCTGTTTCATCGAAACTGCACAACCGCATACATCTCAGGGCAGCCCGTGCCTCCTCAACAGAAATTACCTCATCTGAAATTTCTTTCATTATTTCCTCCCTTTTAAATAAATCTTGCTGTTAATTTCAATAGCACACCTATTATTTTAAGAACATTTGTTCTCTTTGTCAATAGATTTAATAAATTTATTAATATTTTTTAATTTCTACTTGACAAATATAATAGTTTCACTCATAATATTATTGTAAAAGATTTATTGGGAGAGTTAATATGGCTGTTATAAAGGATCTACGACGAAATAAAGGGATAACTCAGAGTGAATTGGCTTTTCTTTGCGGAGTTCATCAGACTGCAGTCAGTCAATGGGAAAACGGACGTACCCTACCCGACAAATCCACACTCATAAAGCTTTCAGATATTTTCGGAGTTTCGATTGATACTTTAATGAATAAAACCACAGCTTCTACCAATTCTATCCCTGTTCTCGGATATGTACGTGCCGGATGTCCTGCCGAGGCGGTCGAAAATATAATTGATTATGAGGATATTTCTTCTGATATGGCTGCGAAAGGAGAGCATTTCGGACTCAGGGTAGTCGGTGACAGTATGTCTCCCCGAATTTGTCAGGATGATATAGTTATCGTACGCAAGCAGAACTATATCGAAAGCGGTGAAATCGGAGTTGTTCTCATCAACAATCTTGACGCAACCATAAAAAAGGTAATAAAAAACGGTACAGGACTTACCCTGATACCGTTTAATCCTGAATATGATCCTCTCGTTTTTACAGCAGAAGAAATCGTTACTCTACCGGTTACAATAATAGGTAAAGTAGTAGAGTTGAGAGGCAAATTCTAAAAAAAGCGACTTGCACGAAGCAAGTCGCTTTAATCATTATAAATCTTTGTAAGCTTCCTTCACTGCATAATAGGAAGGCTTCGGATCACCGTTGTAGTCAACAAGACCCCATTTTGTTTCGACCGGACAATCCACCTGACCGCATACATAGCAGTCACCACTGTCCTGCCAACAGTAAACAAACATACCGATTACATAGTCAAGATCGGCAACCATCGGTATCGTGTATTCAAAGAAGTCTGCCTGACCTTCGGGTGTGTGCTCATAGTTGTACAAGCCAAATCCGTCCTGCAGTTCAGTATAGATATGGTTGCTGTATTCACCGTCAAAAATAAGGTCGCCCTTTTCTTCGTCACTTCTGTCGCTGTAGTCCTCAATAATTTCTTCTTTAAGATCTTCCGGAAGATTATTTATAAATCCGTTGATATCTGCCCTTGCTTCTTCTTCACTGTTATAACCATACTGCTGAAGGATCGCCTGCTTTTCTTCAGCTGACTTTGGTTCGCCGAGACCTATATAACCGAATTCACAAAGAATTATCGGCTTACCCGTAACACGTCGAACAAAATTAAGGATAGTTTTAAACTGATACGGTGTTTTCAGAACAGGCTCAAAACAGCCGAGGTACATATCGACTCCGACATAGTCACAGTACTGATGATATTTCATCATTTTAAACGGAAGCGTTGCAATAGAAAGACCTCCGAGATTGTAACCGATAATGATATCGCCTCTGATCGGATACATAGCTTCGAGCTGCATACCGATAAATTCAGCTGCCTCATCAAGAGTCAACGGCAAAGTGAATCTGTCAATACCCATTTCATTCGTCACCTGAAAAGCACCTACGATGCCCTTGAGGTCTTCGACATAAAAACGTGCGATGTCCTGAATTGCTTCTCTGCTGTCAGGATCACGCGGATCAAGTCCATATTCAATATAATCATCCGGATAAGGTGTAATACCAAAAATTCTTACGCCGTTTTCAGCAAACTCCTTTGACTCCTCTTTCCAGTTAAGATAGCTCTGTGAAAGCTCACCGTTTTCATCATAAGGGAATGGAATATCGTCACGGAACCACTCGATATTACCCTCTTTCAGCAAATCATAATCGGGTTCAGCGTGGCATACGCCCTTCATGAAACCGTCAACCTTTTCTTCTGCGACAGAAATTTCATCATCAAACTTTGCAAAAGGTGTTCCCACAATCATAGTGAGAAACGGTGTGAGAATAGTGAGTAATAAAGCTATAATTTTCATACAATCTTCCTTTTTTGTGATTTTTATTATACTAACACAAGAAAAATGTATATTCAATATTAAATAAAAGAAAAATCAACCAAACCATACAAACTCAAAAAAATGTAAAAAAGAGGTAAGTCTTTCGACTTACCTCTTTAAAAGTTAGGTTAATTATTCGTTGATAGCTGTAACAACGCCTGAACCAACTGTACGGCCACCTTCACGGATAGCGAAACGAAGACCTTCTTCGATAGCGATCGGAGTGATGAGCTCAACGTTCATTGTAACGTTGTCACCAGGCATACACATTTCAACACCTTCAGGAAGGTTGATAACGCCTGTAACGTCTGTTGTTCTGAAGTAGAACTGAGGACGATAGTTGTTGAAGAACGGTGTATGACGGCCACCTTCGTCCTTATTAAGAACGTAAACCTGACCAGCAAACTTTGTGTG
>JAZRNG010000166.1:0-2911 GCA_045648065.1 Acutalibacteraceae bacterium
CGATCCGACTTCGTGAATTTCATTGTAAGTAAGGTCGCAATCGTATGCGTGAGTAAGAAGGATGCCGATTGCGTTAGTCGGATGGTCGGCATAACCCCAGTTCCAGCCAACGGATATTCCCGTGTACCAGCCATCGTGAATTTCATTGTAAGTAAGGTCGCAATCGTATGCGTGAGTAAGAAGGATGCCGATTGCGTTATTGTAAATTCTGCCGTAATTGCTGATGTGGCAATCAGAAACATTGATATTCTTAGTTGTTGCCGGAATTACAAAATCACCGTGAATAAAGACTGCGTTTGCGCCTATACCGTTGAACTCACAACTTGTTACGTTACAGTTCTGTGCGCCCTTATCAAATTTAAGTGCCGTATATGAGATATTTTCAAATCGGCAGTCTGTGAAATCAATACCTGATGAACCTGTAACATACACAGCGGATGGAACTTCAAAAGCTGCCTGCGGATGGTCCGCCGCATATTCTATATTATCATACAAAGGGTGTGACTCATCAAAAACCTTTCCGAAAAATGCACCATCTTTACCTACATAATCCCAGTCCGTATTTATGAATTCAATACCCTGGAATGAAATATTCTGCACACCACTGACGTCCAGAAGTTTGTCATTGACACCTGCATTAAGAACTGTATTTTCAGGTGTATCACCCTCTTCGGGGATATAATAAAGTTTTCCCTCATCACGATCAAGGTACCATTCTCCCGGAAGAGAGAGCGTTTCCTTAACATTTTCAAAAACAAAGTTATCATCAACTCTGACGGTCATCGCTGTAGGTTTTGTAGTTTCAATTCTTCCCGTAGAAGCGTCAACTGAATGTACGGGAAGATGCTCGTCGCACCAGTAGTGCATAATTCTGACCTCTACGTCACTTACATTGGCAAAATCCATAACATTTTCCGTATGAGCATAAAAAGATGCCGAGTGTGTAAAGTAATCAGGAGAATAGGACTCTGAAATGGTCTCACTCACATCGCACGGCTTTGCAACCTTTAATACACCTTCCTTGGGATAAATAGAGCGTGAAAGTCGCCTATCCCCTTTGAAAAGTGAACGGAAATAATCGTCATCCGAATCAATTTCAACATCCGTTACAAATGCATCCACACCGTTGATTTCGGTTTCAGTCCATCCACTGATCTCTTTTGAACCTGAAAAACATACTCTTTCTCCGGGATATGAACGGTAGAGAACATTTCCCCTGTCAGCTGAGGTGAATTCAACCGTTTTGTCTATTATATATGTACCCTCTCTGAACCATACCGTCACAGCACCGTCAGAAGAGCTGTTTTTAAGAATATCTTTTGCTCTTTCAAGTGTTCTGAGCGGAGCTTCGGGTGTACCTGCATTACCGTCATCGCCGTACGGTGCGACAACAAGATCATTTTCACCCAGAACAAACTCACCTTCGTCGAACTCAGTCTGTATTCTTTCCTCAGGGTCATTGAAGACTCCCTCGCCTACCAGTCTTCCGGGGAAGAAAACTGCTCCGAGCCATGTGATAATTGCCATAAAAATCGCAACTATTTTCATAAATCAAATCTACCTCTTTTCATTAACTAAAAACAGCATTTAAGTCTGTAACACTTTTATTTTAATTTATCACAGCAAATTTTTCAAGTGAAATATTTAATTATTGATATTTAACTACCATTTAATTTTCATAAACAGCCGAATACGCTTTTTATGTTGAAATCTCAAATGGCATAATATATCATAAAATCATCAAGGAGGAAGGAGGGAAGCAAATGAAATTTTCATTATTTATAGATAAATCGCGTGAAGAAGAAGTGATGGTCTTTGCTCACGAAAAAAATGAGCTTATTGAAGATATAGAAAAACTGGTTTCTGCCCAAAACCATACTCTTATCGGGTATACAGATAACGAGGCTGTTGTTATCGATACCTCTAAGGCAGAATGTTTCATCGTCGAAAGCAATAAGGTTTTCGTTGTGACTGAGGACGGAAAATTCAGACTCAAGGAAAGACTTTATCAGATTGAAAAGATTTTACCGGGACATTTTATAAAAATCAATCAATCCTGCATTTGCAATATCAGATCGATCAGAAAATTTGACGTTTCTATTTCAGGTTCACTCACGGTTATTTTCAAAAGCGGTTACCGTGACTACGTTTCACGAAGAAACGTTAAAAATGTTAAAGAAAGGTTGGGAATATGAATGAATAAATATTTAAAAAGTTTTTTACACCGTGGTTTAATTTTCGGAGGGTTCGGACCTGTTGTTGTAAGCATAGTCTATATGTTCATCGATCATTTCGTTGAAAATTTTTCACTCACAGCAACCGAAGTATGTCTTGCGGTAATTTCAACATACATTCTGGCTTTTATGCAGGCAGGCGTCAGCGTTTTCAATCAGATCGAACATTGGCCGATAGCTAAATCCCTACTGTGTCATTTCAGCATACTATATGCAACTTATATGCTTTGTTACGTTATAAACAGCTGGATCCCCTTCAGGTATGAAGTGATTCTCATTTTTACGGCAATTTTTGTTGCTCTTTATTTTGTGATATGGCTGACTGTGTATTTTTCCGTCCGTGCCGTCAGCAAAAAAATGAACCAAAAACTTAATTAAGCAAATTTCTCAGTTGCCGAAAAACCCGCAGTTTTTTTGTGCAACTTTTCAATCAACAAATATGCACAAAGTGTTGAAAATGTAATACACCCTATGATAAAATAGCAATATGCTAAAAATTAGGAGCGTGTAAACATGAAAAAACTTTTCAGTAAAACAATTGCACTTTGCCTTTGCATCGCATTACTTGCATCTACGACACTTATCGGTGCTTCTGCAGCTGAAAGAATCACAGACTGCAACGGAGAATGTGAGCATTATCCGGCAATCATCGTACCCGGACTCGGTCAGTCTGACAC
>JAZRNG010000167.1:0-2027 GCA_045648065.1 Acutalibacteraceae bacterium
TGGCTCACAGAACGACATGGCTACGATCCGACTTGTTTATCTTTTTCAAAGCCGGCAAAAGCTCTCGGTAAAACTCAGCTTGACCCTCACGCGTATGGGCTACTCCGGTGATTGATTCATTGAGATAACCGTAGAAATGCTTATCCATAGCCTCGAAAACCGCATCTCCCCACGTTGCAGGGTCAGGATACTCCTCGTAGACGTGCGATTTCAGCGCATCCGGCAGCTTTGCGACAAAATTCTCAATATCCGCACGAGCTGCGGCTTCGGAATCATAGCCATAACTTGCAAGGATTTCGGCACGTTCCGCATCACTTTTCGGTTCGCCTGCGCTGATATAGCCGAATTCTGCTACAATGATCGGTTTTTTAGTTATCCGGTTTACTTTACGGACTGCGGAAATATAGTCGTGCAGCTCACCACCGTACCATGTACCGTAGTAAAGGTCAACGCCGACATAATCCATATACTGCAGATAAGGTTTCATAAGGTAGTGCAGTTCTTCCATCACACCTGCGGAGTTATAACCGATTATAAGATCACCCTTGACTTCGCTGAGAGCCTCTGCCTGAATGCCGATAAACTTTGCTGCCTGCTCCATTGTAAGCGGATATGTGAAGTTGGAAACACCCATCTCGTTTGTTATCTGTATTCCACTTATAATGTTGCGCAGGTCGTTGCATAGAAATACGGCGATTTCCTTTGTACGCTCTGCGTTTTCATCAGCTGATGGGTCGAAGCCGCCGATGTCAAAATATGATCTCGGGTAAGGTGTGATTGCAAGAACCTTAATTCCCTGGTCGGCGTAGCCCTTTGCTCTGTTTTTGAACTCAACATATGAGGAGCTGATGCTGCCGTCTGCGTTATACGGGTACGGAATATCAAAACGTACCCAACCAAGACCAAGCTCATCGATACGTTCATAATTTTCGTCGGGATGACATACTCCGTAAATGTATCCGCCTGTCTTTTCCAGAAGTAATTGAGCATCTTTGTTTGTGCCGTTAAAGAAGCCCGTTATCGATGTGAACAGCAGAGAAAAGATAAGCAATACAGATTCAAACCACCGAACTATATTCATACGAAAACCTACCTTCTGTTTTTGATTTTATAGTATCATATCCCACCGAAAAGAGCAAGACTGAATGATATCATATGTAATAAAAAGTATTCCGTTTTTTATTAATAAATCGAATACCTGTTGCCAATTACAGTGTATGAACATATCGTGAAAACAGATGGTGAAACTGTGTAGGGAGTGGCGGGATTAGAATCGCTAAAAACACTCCGAGAAACCTTGTAAAATCAACGGATTCGGACATCAAAACTCCATTTCACCGACAATTTGCCGACGGAAAATGCACAGCTTTTTCTGAAAAATCCATCCGAAAGCAGGGGAGTGCTCAAAGAACAAGCAATCGAAACATGCCCTCTGCTGACACTTTCCGTACACGTCACCGAACCGGGATAAGCAGAAACATTTGTCCTAAGTATAAAATTCGGAAAAATATATTGTATTTTGCTTCAGTTTTGTTATACTTAAAAACGAGGTGAGATTTTATGCTTATTCAAAGAATTATCAGTTTCTTTCTGGCTGTGGTTACATTTTTCGGCCATATTTTTATCTTTCAGAAGCCATTGAAAGAAACGGACTACAAAATTTCAACGCAAGAGGTGGTGCGTGATATGGATAAATATGCAGGTGTTCATTCTGAAATCAAAGATTGCGGAGGTGTGCCCACGCTTTATATCAACGGTGAACCGCATGCAGCCGTAGCCTATATGACTTATCTGGAAAAGTTCAATGAATATGACGATTTTGCGGCTGCGGGATATAAATTCTTTTCAGTTCCCGTTCTTTTCTCGGGCAGATGGATCAGTATAACAGACGGACTGACACCGTTCAAAAAAGGTATTTTTGACGAAAAGGGCGCTCCCGATTTTTCACTGTTTGACGAGGCTGTTGAGAAAATTCTTGAAGCCTGCCCCGATGCTTACATAATCCCGAGAGTCAATATCAGTATGCC
>JAZRNG010000168.1:0-3588 GCA_045648065.1 Acutalibacteraceae bacterium
AACACAGCATCCTTGCCACTTCGGTGGCCAAAAGACCAGAAGGAGGTGCTTTTAGAATGGCAGTAGGTAACTATGAGGCAATGCTCGTTTTCTCCGTTAAGGAGAGTGAGGACGCTGCAAAGGCTTTGGTAGAAAAGTTCAAGGCTCTTATCGAGAAGAACGGTACTGTTGAAAGCGTTGATGAGTGGGGCAAGAGAAAGCTCGCTTATGCTATCAACTACGAGACAGAAGGCTACTATGTACTTTGCAACTTCAGCTCTGAGCCGGAATTCCCCGCAGAGCTCGGCCGTGTTCTCAACATTACAGACGGCGTGCTTCGTTCACTTATAATCAAGAAATAAGGGAGGAAGCGACAATGATTAACAATGTAGTATTGATGGGTAGACTTGTCGCAACTCCTGAGTTGCGAAATACCCAGAACGGAATTGCCGTTACAACTTTCACTCTCGCTGTAGAGCGTTCATTCGCTCGTGCAGGTGAGCAGAGACAGGCTGATTTCATCAACTGTGTTGCATGGAGAAATTCTGCTGAGTTCATCTCAAGATATTTCCAGAAGGGCTCAATGCTCGCAATCACAGGATCACTTCAGACCCGTAACTACGAAGATAAAAACGGCAACAAGAGAACAGCAACGGAAGTTATCGTAGACCAGGCAAGTTTCTGCGGCTCAAAAGCAGAGACAGGCACATCAGGCTACTCAGCTCCGTCTGCTATGCCTGCAGCACCCTCATTTGCAACCGGTTCAGAAGGTGATTTTGAGGAGATCGCAGGTGACGATGATTTGCCGTTCTGAGCAGATCATCTTTCTAAATAATTTAGGAGGTATTTCGAAATGGCTTATGATAAGAACAACGGCCGTCCTAACAGAAAGGGCCGTAAAAAGGTTTGTTCATTCTGCGTTGATAAAGTAGAAGCAATCGACTACAAGGACATCAACAAGCTCAACAAGTACACTTCAGACAGAGGCAAGATCCTTCCCCGTCGTGTAACAGGTACTTGCGCTAAGCATCAGAGAGAGCTCACAACAGCTATCAAGCGTGCTCGTCACGTAGCTCTCATGGCTTACACAGCTGACTGATTAAATTAATAATCATCACACCGCCGTTTCTTCGGATTCTGCGGTGTTTTTCTTTTCCGCTGCCTGTTATGTTAATTGACATTTTCTCCGATTTTTTGTATAATCTGTGAGTATGTGTCGTTTCTGAATCTCTCGGCAAAGGGGTCGAAGAAAGGCAAATTTACGGTTTTAATTAAAGTTTAAATAAATATCAGGAGAGGTATTATATGTTTGAAAGTATCAAAACAGGTTTATCCGCGGCACTGGAGTGGTTCCAGAATGCAGTCGGAGTAACCAACACAGCACTCTACACTTACATTCTCATCATTCTGCTTGTTCTTGCAGGTCTTTATTTTACTGTAAGAACACGCTTTGCACCGTTCCGCCTTTTCGGTGAGCAGATCCGTGCAGTTATGGAAAAACCTTCAGACGGAAAGAATGTTTCATCCTTCCAGGCATTGATGGTTTCGACCGCATCACGAGTCGGCACCGGTAATATCGTCGGTGTTTCGACAGCAATCTGTCTCGGCGGCTTTGGCTCGGTTTTCTGGATGTGGATCATCGCTATCATCGGCAGCTCTTCTGCCTTCATCGAAAGTACACTCGCACAGATTTACAAGAAGAAAGGTCCCGAAGGTTGCTACGGTGGACCTGCTTATTACATTCAGAGTGGTCTTAAAAACAAGCCTCTTGCAATCATTTTCTCAGTCCTGCTCATTGCTACTTACGGCATCGGATTTAATATGCTCGCTTCATACAATCTGCAGTCAACATTCTCAGCGTACAGCTTCTACGATGAAAAAACCACACCGTGGATAATCGGTGCTGTAGTTGCGGCACTTGTGGCAATCTGCCTTTTCGGCGGAGGTAAAAGAATCGTCAAAATCACAAGCTTCCTTGTTCCGATTATGGGTGTCGCATACATCCTCGTTGCTATTATAGTTTCTGTAATGAATATAAAACTGCTTCCATCTGTATTTGTTCGTATTTTTACAGAAGCATTTGATTTCAAATCAATCTTCGGTGGATTTACAGGCTCCTGCATTATGTTCGGTATCAAACGAGGACTTTTCTCTAACGAGGCAGGTGTAGGCTCTGCACCGAATGCATCAGCTTCAGCTGACGTAAGCCACCCTGCAAAGCAGGGACTTGTTCAGGTGCTTTCTGTTTTCATTGATACAGTCCTTATCTGCTCTGCAACAGCTTTTCTTTGTATGTGTTCAGGAGTTGAGCCGACAGAGAAACTTTCCGGTGCACCGTACGTACAGGCGGCTCTCAGTGCAACATTAGGCAAAGCAGGTCCGATTTTCATTACAGTGGCAATGATCCTTTTCGCCTTCACTACCCTTCTCGGCAACCTTTACTACGTTGATCAGGGTATCGCTTTCATCAAAGGCAAAGTTCCGGGCAAAAAGTTCACAGCTGTTTATCGTATCATCGCATCCTTGCTCATTCTTCTCGGTGCAGGACTCAACGCCAGCCTCCTTTGGGACATTTCCGACATACTTATGGGTGGTATGACGATTATCAACATCCCCGTTATCATTATCCTCGGCAAGTATGCTCTTCGCACACTCAAAGATTACGAGAAGCAGAAGAAAGCAGGCAGAGTACCTACATTCAAAGCTAAAAACATCGGACTTCCTCACAAGGTGGACTACTGGAAATAACTTTAAAAGCCGCAATTTACTGCGGCTTTTATTTATTCACAAATAACTCTTTTATTTTTCATAATTATGGTGTATAATGCAGATATAATCTTATAAGGAGATTTTTATATGGCTAAAAATATTCTTGTTACCGGTGGCGCAGGCTTCATTGGCAGTAATTTCATTTATTATATGCAGCGTAAGCATCCTGACTACCGTCTTGTGTGCCTTGACGCTCTTACCTATGCAGGAAACCTTTACACTCTCGACGATGCAAGAGGCGACAATTTCCGCTTTGTGCTTGGCGACATCTGCGACCGTAAGCTCGTTTTTGAGCTTTGTGAAGAAGAAAAGTTTGATGTAATCATCAACTTTGCTGCAGAGAGCCACGTTGACCGTTCGATCGAAAATCCTGAGGTTTTCCTTAAGACAAACATCCTCGGTACACAGGTACTTCTCGATGCTTGTAACAAGTACAATATCCCCCGTTATCATCAGGTTTCAACCGATGAGGTTTACGGTGACCTTCCTCTTGACAGACCTGATCTCTTCTTTACGGAGGATACACCTATCCACACATCTTCTCCCTACTCTGCAAGTAAGGCTTCTGCAGACCTTCTTGTTATGGCTTACCACCGTACATTCGGCACACCTGTTACAATCTCACGTTGTTCAAACAACTATGGTCCGTATCAATTCCCTGAAAAGCTAATCCCTGTTATGATCGCAAAAGCCCTTGCTGACGAGAAGCTTCCCGTTTACGGTGAAGGTCTCAACGTCCGTGACTGGCTCTACGTTGATGACCACTGCAAGGCAATTGATATGATCGTTGAAAACGGCAAGATCGGCGAGGTTTACAACAGCGGCGGACACAACGAAAAG
>JAZRNG010000169.1:0-3057 GCA_045648065.1 Acutalibacteraceae bacterium
AGAATGATAAATAAAAATAAGTAAGGAGAAATCAAATGAAAGAGTTTGAACTTAAGTATGGTTGTAACCCCAACCAGAAGCCTTCAAAAATATACATGGCAGACGGAAGCGAGCTTCCGATAGAAATTCTTTGCGGTCGTCCCGGCTACATCAACTTTCTTGATGCTTTCAACAGCTGGCAGCTTGTTAAAGAACTTAAAGAAGCTCTCGGTCTTCCCGCAGTAACTTCCTTCAAACACGTAAGCCCCACTTCCGCAGCAGTTGGCATTCCGCTTTCCGATGACCTTAAAAAAGCTTGCTTTGTTGACGATATCGAAGGCCTTGATGAGTCTCCGCTCGCTTGTGCATATGCACGTGCAAGAGGTACAGACCGTATGTCATCATTCGGTGACTGGATCGCACTTTCAGACGTTTGCGACAAAACAACTGCAACAATCATCAAGCGTGAGGTTTCTGACGGTGTTATCGCTCCGGGTTATACAGACGAAGCACTTGAAATCCTCAAGACAAAGAGAAACGGTAACTACAATATCGTAAAGATCGACCCTGACTATGTGCCGCAGCCGATCGAGCAGAAAACTGTTTACGGCATCACATTCGAACAGGGCAGAAACGATTATAAAATCGACGAGTCACAGCTTCAGGACGTTGTTACAGCTAACAAAGAGTTCCCCGAAGAAGCAAAGCGTGACCTTATCATCGCTCTTATCACTCTTAAGTATACACAGTCAAACTCAGTCTGCTATGCAAAGGACGGTCAGGCAATCGGCGTTGGCGCAGGTCAGCAGTCAAGAATTCACTGCACACGTCTTGCAGGTACTAAGGCAGACATCTGGCACCTTCGTCAGAGCGATAAGGTTCTTAACCTTCCGTTCAGAGATGACGTTTCAAGACCTAACCGTGACAATGTAATCGACGGTTATATCAATAAAAACGAAGAAGATGTTTGTGCAGACGGCAACTGGCAGAAGTATTTCACAACTCAGCCTGAACCGTTCACAGACGAAGAGCAGGCAGCTTACCTCGCTACAATCACAGGCGTTTCAGTAGGCTCAGATGCTTTCTTCCCGTTCAGTGACAATATTGAAAGAGCAAAGAAGAGTGGCGTTTCATACATCGCAGAGCCGGGTGGCTCAATCCGTGATGACATTGTTATCGAGTGCTGCGATAAGTACGGCATTACAATGGCATTTACAGGTATGAGACTTTTCCACCACTAATATATAAACGAAGAGGTAAAAAATGAACTTTTTTGAAGAACTTATAAATTTCGATCCCGAAGTTGCAAGTGCTTGTGGTGAAGAGCTTGAGCGTCAGCGCCATAACATCGAACTTATCGCTTCTGAAAACATTGTTTCAAAGGCAGTTCTCCTTGCAGCAGGCGGAGTTCTTACAAACAAATACGCTGAAGGCTATCCTTCAAAGAGATACTACGGCGGCTGCTACTGTGTTGATAAGGTAGAGGAGATTGCACGCGAAAGAGCAAAGAAAATCTTCGGTGCCGAACACGCTAATGTTCAGCCTCACAGCGGTGCAAATGCAAACCTTGCTGTTTTCTTTGCACTCGTTAAGCCGGGCGACACAGTTATGGGTATGAATCTTTCCGAGGGCGGACACCTCTCACACGGTTCTCCCGCAAACATTTCTGGTAAGTATTACAACATCGTTCCTTATGGTGTCGATTCAGAAACAGAAGTAATCAACTACGAAGAAATGCGCAGAATTGCACTCGAATGCAAGCCGAAGATGATTGTTGTAGGTGCAAGTGCTTATTCAAGAGTTATCGACTATAAAAAGTGCCGTGAAATCTGTGACGAAGTCGGTGCATACCTTATGGTAGATATGGCACACATTGCAGGTCTTGTTGCTGCAGGACTTCATCCCAACCCGGTACCGTATTCAGATGTTGTTACTTCAACAACTCATAAAACACTCCGCGGTCCCAGAGGCGGTCTTATCCTTTGTAAGGAAGAGCTTGCAAAGGCGATTGACAAGGCTGTTTTCCCCGGAACACAGGGTGGTCCGCTTATGCACATCATCGCAGCTAAGGCTGTTGCTTTCGGCGAAGCTATGACAGATGAGTTCAAGGCTTATCAGCAGCAGGTTGTCAAAAATGCGGCTGTACTTTGCGATGCACTCAAAAAGGAAGGCTTCAAAATCGTTTCTGACGGCACAGACAATCACCTTATGCTTGTAGATTTACGTGCATTTGATATTACAGGTAAAGAAATGGAACACCGTCTTGACGAGGTTCACATTACTGTTAATAAAAATACAGTTCCGAACGAAACTCAGAGCCCGTTTGTAACAAGCGGTCTTCGTATCGGTACACCGGCCGTAACATCAAGAGGTTTCAAGGAAGAAGAGATGCTTCTTATTGCAGGCTGGATCAAGAAAGTTGCAACAGATTTTGTGGGAAGCAAGGATCAGATTACAAAAGAAGTTACCGAGCTTTGCGCAAAGTTCCCGATTTATTAAGGAGAAGTCACAATGAAAGTAATGGTTGTTGGCTCAGGCGGACGTGAACACGCCATAATAAAAAAGCTTAAAACAAGCACTGAGATTGATGAAATCTTTGCTCTTCCCGGAAACGGCGGTATGGCAAAGGATGCAACCTGCGTTAATGTAGGAGCTAAAGATATCGAAGGTCTTGTGAAATTTGCAGTTGAAAATTCAATCGATTTTGCTGTCGTTGCACCCGATGATCCGTTGGTGCTTGGTGCAGTTGATGCGCTCAATGAAGCAGGAATAGAATGCTTTGGACCTAAGGCTAATGCTGCTATAATTGAAGGCAGTAAGGTTTTCTCGAAGAACCTTATGAAAAAGTACAACATCCCTACAGCTAAGTATGAAGTTTTCACTGAAATGGATGCAGCTCTTGAATATATCAAGACAGCTCCGATTCCGACAGTTATCAAAGCTGACGGTCTTGCACTCGGTAAGGGTGTTATAATCGCAATGACACGTGAGGAAGCAGTTGACGCTATCCATTCAATGATGGAAGATAAGGTCTTCGGTGACAGTGGCAGTAATGTTGTTGTTGAAGAATTCCTTACA
>JAZRNG010000170.1:0-5895 GCA_045648065.1 Acutalibacteraceae bacterium
GTCAGGAGAGTCTGTGCAATTGCTTTGATTTTAGCAGTGCTGTCATTGATCTCCATTGAAAGAGCATTTTTTCGGTTGTATATTGCGATTTCCTCAGCATACTCGATGATTTCGCTCAGACCGATTTTCATATTTTCAAAACGGGTAACAAGTCC
This sequence comes from Acutalibacteraceae bacterium, assembly GCA_045648065.1. GTDB lineage: Bacteria > Bacillota > Clostridia > Oscillospirales > Acutalibacteraceae > CAG-488. The sequence continues at coordinate 156 of JAZRNG010000170.1, forward strand.
GAGACGCTCCTCCATCGCAATAAGCTGAGTTTCAGCCCTCTTGATTGCATCGCGTACACCCTGACGTGTTATTCCCTCGTTTGCGGCAATTTCTGAAAGTGAGAGGTCTTCGTTGTAGTAATAGCTAATAAAACTACGCTGCTTGTCAGTGAGCATATCACCGTAAAAATCAAGCAAGAGAGTTATATCAAGATTTTTACTCACAAGAAATTCTCCTTTCATAAACTGCCTGTAAAGTTTTTTTCTTTACAGGCAGTTATTATACAGTATGGCAGGTTGCTTGTCAATACCTTTTCGGTATTTTAAAGATGTTTTTAAAAAAGATTTACCACCGCATTTTCTTTGGAAAAAACGGTGGAAATTTATTTTTGTTACGATATATTGTATTTTTAAAAATCAAAAAGTACTTTATATGTACATACCCTGTGGAAAACTCTGTTGAAAGTGTTTAAAATTTCTTTTCAAAATAGTCTTTTGCCACCGTTTCTGCTGTTTTTCTCAGGTCTTCAAAGCAGGTTTTTCTGATTTCAGCAAAAGATTTTCCGTCTTTATCCGTTATGTAGACCTTTTTTATTGAGGATTTTTCGGGAAGTTCGATTTTGCATCTGCCCGCCACGGCTATTACTGTAGTATCCCCTGCCATTTCTGCAACACACGACGGAGCTTTACCCAAAACCGATTGTTCATCAAAACAGCCCTCTCCAGTTATAACAAGGTCAGCATCCTTGACAACATTGTCAAATCCCATCGCCTTCAAAACCGCAGGTGCACCTTTGACAAGCTCACCGCCAAGGAAACTGACAAGTGCAAAGCCAAGACCTCCTGCTGCACCTGCCCCCTTGAGAGAAGAATTGTCTGTGCCGGTTGTATTTTTCGTAACTTCTGAAAGATTTCTGAGTCCGTCGTCGAGAATCTTCACCGTATTCTCATCTGCACCCTTCTGAGGAGCGAAGACATATGCCGCACCTTCAGCACCGTAAAGCGGACTAGTAACATCGCAGAGTACTTTTATCTCTGCATCGGAAAGACGCTTATCCATTCCGCTGAGGTCAATTTTCCTGATAGCCGAAAGTCCTGCACCGTTGAGAGCGACTTCGTTTGAGTCAGCATCAAAAAACTTTGCACCGAGCGCTGCCGAGCAGCCGATGCCGCCGTCATTGGTCGCACTTCCGCCGATACCTATTAAAATATTCTTACAGCCTCTGTCAAGTGCCGCTTTTATAAGCTGACCCGTTCCGTAGGTTGTAGTGAGCATTGGATTTTTATTTTCACCCGCCAGAGGTAATCCGCTTGCCGCTGCCATTTCTATGACTGCAGTGCCGTCAGGTAAAATCCCGAAGAAGGACTCGATATCATTAAAGTGAGGATCTTTTACCGTCACGCTGACCTTTTCACCGCCGTTAAAAAGAAGAGCATCAACCGTACCTTCTCCGCCGTCGGCAATAGGAAAGCTTCTCACATCGAGTTCAGGATCAACGGACAGAAACTCACTCTTTATGATCTCGCAGACCTCAATTGCGGACATCGTACCTTTGAACGAGTCCGGAGCTATTATAATCATAGATATCCCCCTAAAGATAAAGGGACGATAAAAACCGTCCCTGAAAAATTAAAGTTCAAAATCTTCTTTTGTGAAACCGCCCGCTGTCGGCTGACGTTTAGGCACTCTCTTCAGAGGGTCATACTTAAAGCTGCGACAACTCGAATCAAGCTGTCTTATACCCGTTTTCACGCAAAGCACACTTTCTCCGTCAGGCGAAAGTATACCGTGAGCACAAATGCGGCAAGCTTCTTTTTCCTGCAGTTTTAAAACGCTTTTTCTCATTTCAACCATCCTTTGAAAGCTTTTCAATGTGATTATTATATCATATCCTATGCCTACTTTCAAGTATCCGTATACCACTCTTACACTCGAAAAATATTCATTTCTTTGCATTTTTATAATATATTTGTTCACTATGTATAAAAAAATATCATTTTTTAGTGCATTTTTATACCGTATCGGGATGTTAATAATATATCAAATTCGATATAATTATATCAAGAGGTTGATTTTTATGAAGTTGAAAGAACTCCGCAAAAGTCGCAACATATCCCAGTTGAAATTGGCAATGGAATTGAATATGAATCAGAACACTATCAGCAGATACGAAACCGGAGAGCGTGAAGCCGGGTATGCCGAGCTTATCGCGCTTGCCGACTATTTCAATGTGTCAATCGACTACCTTTTAGAAAGAACATCTAATCCAGAAATTAACAGATAACGGTGAAGCTATTCTTCGCCGTTATTTGTTTTTTATCCTCTTGAAAGACAGGTCTGTAATCAACATCATTGCCAGTAAGATCATCGATACTGCTGCAGGAAACGAAACAGAATACAATTCAGGCAAAATCTGCGATGACGTCGAAAAAACATCCGTTTCACAAGGAAACACACGAAAAAGGAAGTCTGCAATCGTAGCTGACAAAGCACCGTGAATGAGCCTCGAAAGAAGAAAATGAAGGTATTTTACACCCGTTGCTCTTATGTACGGTAAGAGCTGACAATGGACGGACAAACCCGACCACCCCATTATCAGTGCCTGTATACTCATCGGGTATACGGTCGCCGCATCCATACAGCCTCCAGTAACTTCAAATAAAATCTTTATCCATACTGTTTTTTCTTTTGCTGTCGGTAAACTGTCCACAAGCGATCCGACACACGAAAAGATAAGTATCCACGCACAGATACCGAGTGTTGCATTTATCGCTTCGGTCACACTTTTCGAAATCACCTTTGCATCGAAGGTGATATTTTTTTGTTTAATCTGCGATGAACCGCTGTCAAAAAAGCGTGATACTATGCCCATAATCAAAGCTGATATGACCAATGACACATAAAGTATCAGTCCTGCTTTTCTGCTTGAAAAGATCACCGTACCTACCGTACCAATCACAAAGGCAGGACCTGAATTGACACAGAAAAGCATCATCCGTTTACCCTGATTACAGCTTATGTCTCCGTTTTCAAGTAACTGTGCTGTCATTTTAGCCCCAACAGGATATCCTCCTATCATACTCATCAGGACAGCACATCCCGCACACCCCGGAAGCCTGAAAAGTGCTTTCGTGACAGGTGCAAGTACATTACCAATAACCTCGCTGAGCTTTGAACGCACAAGAAAATCCGACAGCACCATAAAAGGAAACAAAGCAGGGATAACCGCTGTCTCGCAGACCTTCAGACCTTTGCTTACACCGTTCACTACACTCTGCGGATCAAAGAAAAATACCACAAGGAATCCTGCAATCAAAATGATACAAAAAATAGTCCTTCCTTTGTAATTATTCACACAAATCACCCGTAGATATATATGAGAGTATACTACGATGATATGATAGGAGGTACTTATGTCTTTTTCACATTTTCAACAACAACGTACTCCTCTGTCGCACCGCATATGCGACAAGCTGGAGCTTGATGAAGACATATGCAGAAACTGCGGTTACATCGAAATTATTTCAAACTGCTGTGCACTGGTAGACGGATGCACGGGAATTCTTGAGTACGATGACTCGTGTGTAAAGCTGAGCATAGGCAAAAAAGCTGTCAGCTTTTACGGAAATTCATTGACAATAAAATCTCTGTCCATGGAACAGGCTATGGTCGAAGGCATAATACTGCATATGGAGTTTTGCTGATGATTTCCAAAGATATAGTAAATCTTATTTTCGGCTTCGTTGAATTTACTGCAGAAAACGGTTTTCCGGAAAGCTTTATAAACTCTTGCAATATCAACAATATACCTCTTTGGGATATCGCTAAAAAAGAAAACGGTCTTTCTGCAAAGACTACCGTAAAGGGGTACAAAAAAATCCGCAATAGTGCAAAAACAGCTTCTATGACTACACGGATCATAAAAAAATCAGGTCTACCGTTCCTTCTGAATAAATGCCTCAGGAGAAAAGGTCTTATCGCTGGGTTTGCCGTAATGACTCTTGTACTTATCTTTCTTTCAGGTCATATATGGGTCATAGAAGTCAACGGCAACGAAAATATAACTGACAGCGAAGTAATAGAAGCCTTCGAAAGCTCAGGACTTACCGTTGGAAGCAGGATCAGCAGTCTTCGGCTGCCGCAGATAGAAAGCGCCGCTATGCTCAAGCTCGGAAACGCTTCATGGGCAGGTGTAAACATAAAAGGTTGCACAGCTTACATCAATGTACGTGAACTCAAAAAAATCCCTGAAATAGAAACGCACAGCGGTACATCAAATATCGTCGCCTCTAAAGACGGTCAGATATCCGTTCTGGAAGTTTACCGCGGATCTGCTGCAGTAAACGTCGGGCAACCTGTACTCAAAGGTGAACTACTGATAAGCGGTATCTCCGAAAGCCGTCTGCAGACAAATCTTTTTACTGACGCTCACGGTTATGCTGTCGCAAAAACAAACATTACCGTCACATCCGTTACTGACAGGAAAATCATTGAATTGATCCCCTCTTCCAAGAAAATACGTTCAATTTACTTTCTCGGACTTGAAATCCTTCCGGACCGACAGAAAGATGCTGCATGCTACGAACACAGTTCACGTCTGGTAATCAACGGAAAGACTCTGCCATTCGGTATCAACTATCGTCTTTACACCTCTTATGAGAAAAAAGAAAAAACCATGAGTGAAGCACAGGCTAAACTCATGGCTCTTAATGAATATGCACTTAAGAGTTACTATGAAACTCAACACGCACAGATCATAGAGCAGGAAGTAACTATGACTGAGCATACAGATTATATCGAAATAACAGGTAAATACTTCTGCTACGAAAATATAGGTAAGAGTGTCAGCTTTGACGTAGAAGAAACCCACGAGGAAGAATCCGTGTCAAATGAATAATCCTGAGTATTTACGGCTCGACGCCATTGAAAAAGTATCTTCGGCAGACACTATGATATGGTCTGCAAGATTGACTCCTATCGCTCTTAAAACAGGGATGAGGTTTTTGGTCGTATCCACATCCGCACTTGACGGCACTGCAAATCCGTTAGGGTGATTGTGTGAAAGGATCACGTTTGCAGAATCAAATCTGACAACTGTCTCCACAACCATACGGGTATCGAGATATGCACTGTCGGGTGAACCGTCACAGATTTTTACACAGTGCTGAATCTTACCCTTTGAATCAAGACACAGAAGATAGACTTTTTCTTTATTCTCCCCTGCATACTTCATAGACAGAAACTCCGAAAACGATAATTCCTCTGCCGATGCGGCAGTACTCTGCAACTTTTTATCATTATAAATCACAGCGATATCGTGTATAAGACTGATGAGTGCTGCAGCATTTTCTCCTATTCCGTCAACCCGCATAAGCTCTTCGACAGGTGCCTCAAGGATTCCGCTCAGATCACCGAATCGCTCTATAAGCTCGTGCGCGATATCATTTGTATCCTTAAACGGAATGCCGAAAAACAGCAGGAACTCAACTATATTGTGTTCCGCCATAGAATCTATGCCTTCTTTAAAATATCTTGTACGGACACGTTGTCTGTGATCCTTGTGAATATTTTTCTTCTCCATAATTCAAAATTCCTTTTAAATTATTATTCTCTCGTTGACTACAATTGTGATTATATGTTAAAATCTTTTCGTATTCAGGAGATTCCTGAACTATATGGCGAAAGGATGATTATATGCCGATTTCATTCGACAAAGAACGTAAAATTTTTAAAATCGATTCACTTGATTCAACCTATGCT
>JAZRNG010000171.1:0-3691 GCA_045648065.1 Acutalibacteraceae bacterium
AAAGTGATGCTGACAAAACTTGATTTCGTGCCATATACTGAGAAAATCACAGCAGACATAATAACAAGTGCCGGAACGGTAACCGAAAATGCAGTAACCATACCATTCATACCGAAAATTGCGACTAATGCAACCAGCAAAACGAAAACGCCCGAACCGAGCAGAGGAGAAATACCGAAAACCTGCTCAAGCATCGCACCGACACCTGCGGTCATTATTACAAAAACACCGAAAAGGAAAAACACTTCGAGTGCTACAAAAATACTTCGCAATATCTTATTGTCTTTTTTGATTACCACCTTGTCCATATCGCTGATGCCCGTGAGCTGAACATATCGGGTAAGGATGATACCGAAAGCTGAAAGCAACACGGCTGAAACAGCCATTCCGACGAGTCCGACCTTGCCGAACGAACCGAAAAACTGCCATAGCTCCTGACCCGAAACGTACCCTGCACCGAGGAAACACCCTGCAAAAGTGAACATAAGGTTGAGCGAATTTATCTTTTTCATTTTACACATCCCAAAATAAAATGTCCCGCTGAATTCGGATTTGTCGGGGTGATTTTTGCACAGTTTTAAATAGTGCGTTCGCCTCCCTTGCCTAAAGGGAGGTGGATTTTGCGAAGCAAAAGACGGAGGGATACTTTTAGAAAAACATTTAAATATCGTTGTTTTTTAAAAAATATCCCCCAGTCACGACTTCGTCGCGCCAGCCTCTCACTGAGGCCGTCCCCCTTTGTCACTTCGTGACATTTCCCCCACACTGTGGGGGAATCTTCCCTTTAGGCAAGGGGGCCATATAACTGCACTATTAAAGATCCCGACAAACCCAAATTTGTCAATATAATACTAAGAATTATATTATAAATTAAACTAATATTCAAGTTTTCCTATTTATTAAATCTTTTAAATATGATAAAATAAAGAAAATCACTCAAGAGGTGTGTATTTATATGTTGATTTTAGCGGATATTTTTCAGGATAATATGGTTTTTCAGCGCCGCAAGCCGATAAATGTCTTTGGCGTTACAGATACTGATCAACACCTGAAATTTTACTTTGAAAAAGATTTGATTTTTGAGGATGATATCAAAAAAGGCGACTTTACCGTTTCACTTCCTGCTCAGGAAGCGAGAGAAAACGTTTGCTTCAGAATTGAAAGCTCGACGGGTGAACGCTTGCATTTCAGAAATGTCGATATAGGTGAAGTCTGGCTCGCAGGCGGTCAGAGCAACATGGAATTTCTTATGAAATATGAAGAAATCTATGAATATGAATTGATTTACTGTGAGGATGATCATCTTCGTTTTTACAATGTTCCACAGTACGCTTTCTTCGGCGAAGAACACGAAAAGTTTAAAGATAATAACGGCTATAACAAATGGCATAACGCAGGCAGAGAGAATCTCTGGTGTTTCTCTGCGGCAGGATATTACCATGCAAAGTATCTTCGTGCTGCACTCGGAGTCCCTGTGGCAATCATTGGCTGTAACTGGGGTGGTACTTCTGCAAGTGCGTGGATGGATAAGGAAACTCTGAAAGCTGACCCGGAACTTTCTGCTTATTGCGATGACTTTGAGGAAAATGAAAACCTCAGCCCGGACTATGCCGATAAAGAATACCGCAACCGACGTATTTCAAATATGAAATTTACAAGACGTATCAATGATTGTCTTCTCTACGGTTACGGTGATAGTAAGCTTGTACAGTTTTCGTGTAACGCAATTAATGCTTTCAGACCTAAAGATATAGGACTCGGCTGGCAGTCATTCCAAAGACCTGCAGGTCTCTACTCAACGATGCTCAAAAAGATAATCGGTTACAACGTGATGGGTGTAATCTGGTATCAGGGCGAAAGCGATGATCATTATCCTCATCTTTATTCAAAGCTTTTTTCTAAGATGATTGAACGCTGGAGAGCATACTGGAATGATGATTTTCCGTTTCTTTTTGTACAGCTTGCTCCGTATGAGCCGGGTAAAAACTTTGTCGAGCTTCGTCGTCAGCAGGAGCTTGTCGAGAAAACTGTAGAGGATACATATATGGTGTCCATCGGTGATATCGGAATGAAAACGGATATTCATCCTAAAAATAAGCACGATATCGGTTACCGTCTCGCACTCAAAGCACTCGGTAAAGTTTACGGTGAGGATGTTATCTGTGATGCACCGTATGCAGATACGGCAGAGATTCAGGGGAATAATATTGTACTTAATTTCAAAGACTGTGAAGAGATCTACATCAGCGGCGGAGCACTCAACGCTATGAGAATCATCACAGAGGACGGCTACGTGAAAATGCAGTCGTGTGCTGTGGACGGCAATACTCTTACACTTAAAACAAACTGCTTGTCAAAGAAAAAGCACATAAGCGTGGAATTTGCCTGGACACCTTATCACGAAGTCAACCTCTACAACGAGGCAGGTTTACCGGCAAAACCGTTCAGAATAGAAATCAAATAACAATCTTACAAAAAGAAAAACCTGTGTCATTGACACAGGTTTAATTCTTTTAAGCTGTTCCTTTTTCAAGTGCTCTCTCAAGCCAGATTGTACCGATGTCCATAGCGTTGTAGAGACCTTTTTTCTCGCTCTTTTTAACAATACGCTCTCTCGGACGGCAGTCAGGATCAGTGTTGAGAAGCTGAATGAGTACTCTGTCAGCGACTTCCATATCATTGAAAGTCTTTGTACTTGTGATCTGAAGCATAATTACATACGGATCATTCATATTACCGTAGTAAATAGTATTGCCGCAGCGTACAAGGGGCTTTCCGCGATACTCAAGAAACTTGTTACCTTTTTTAGCCATAGGAAATATCTCCCTTTCTTAATCTTTAAGATAGTTTTTAACCAAGGACTGAAGGAGTTCATCGCGGTCAATTCTGCGGATGAGACTTCTTGCGTTGTTGTGCGTAGTGATATAAGTCGGATCTTCTGAAAGAATATAACCAACTATCTGACTTACGGGATTGTATCCTTTTTCATTCAGGGCGTTATACACAATGCTTAAAGTCTGCTTCATTTCACGTTCATGGTCTTCCCTGATAGTGAACTGTATGGTTTTATCTGTCATAGTAAAACACCTCCGAGTGATTATGTTATAATTATATACTATCTTTTAAGATATAACAAGTAGATTTTTTTAAGTAAATGTAAATTTTTTAGCTTCTGAGAGTGATTCCAAGCTCTTCGAGTGCCTTGATTGCACGTTTAACCGCTGAATCGGCCTCTTCATCATTAAGAGTATGATCCTTAGAACGGAGTTTAAGGTTGAAAGCTACACTCTTCATACCCTCAGGAATCTGTGAACCCTCGTAGATGTCAAACAATGTGATATCTTCAAGAATTGCACCGACAGCCTTCTTGATAGCCTTTTCGAGTGTAAGAACTGTGAGGCCCTTTTCACAAACGAAAGCAAGGTCACGTGTTGAAGCGGGGAACTTCGGAAGCGGAGTATATGTCTTGTTTGCGTTTCTGAATTCTGCGATAACTTCAAGGCTTACGCTTGCAACGTAAACTCTTGTGTTGAAACCGTAGTTTTCATTAACAACAGGATGAATTTCACCGAGAACAGCGAGCTCTTTGTCGCCTGCGATAAGCTTAGCACAGCGACCGGGGTGGAAAGTCGGGTTGTCGTTAACGGGAACAACGTCGTAATCTGTAAGACCAACCTTTGAAAGAAGCTCT
>JAZRNG010000172.1:0-4160 GCA_045648065.1 Acutalibacteraceae bacterium
AGAGAATCGAACGGCTTTGTCTCGTCATAACCATGGTCAAGAAGGAGAACGTCGCTTGCAGTCTTCTTCTTTGACGGGATGATGATGTTGAACTTATCCCATGTTTTGGGGATAGCATTGTACTCTTCCATGCTGCCGTAGTAAGCCTTGATTCTTACATCAACATTGTTCTCAACCCACCAGATTGTACCGTACTCAGGAGTCTCTGCAATCTTCTTCATCCAGAGCTTCTTGAGGATGGGAGCGAACGGCTTAGCAAGGAATGCAAGCTTGTAGTAGCCTTCAACTTTGTTCATCATGCTCTTGAAATACTGCTTAACGGGGATATTAGCACGGAAGTGACAGTACTTCTCAAGCTCGTCTCCGTCGTAGTACCACTGACCGTGGAAGTTACGTGTTGTAAACCAATGCGGATCAAAGAGCTGCTTGGGTGAACCAAGACCGAGTGTGCCAAGAAGGAGCTCCTCAAACTCATAGTTAGTAATTCTGTACTCTTCACCTGAACCGATGTTGTAGAAACGTCTCCAGAATTCTTCAGGAATGTCATCACCGCAAACGTTAGCAAGAAGACGTCCTGAGTCCTCAACTGTTGCCCATTCAAGAACACCGTTGATAGGAACATGATACATGATAGGCTCAAGATTCTTGAGGATAGCCGGGTAGAGGATACCTGACTGACGGAGTGATACCCAGTGCTTAAGACCTGACTCGGCAAAAACAGCCTCAGCCTTGATCTTACTGATAGCATAGTGGTCATATACGCTTACCTTGAGCGGGTCACCTGTTCTTGCCCAGTGAATCGGAGCGTTTCTGTCGCCTGTTTCAGCAACAGTACCGATGTAAACAACGTGAACTGCATCGGGATCGGGCTGAGCCTTGATAGCCTTAACGATGTTCTGTGCAGCAGCAACGTTTGTTTTCTGAGTTTTAACAGGATAGTAGTCAGCAGCGGGAGAAACCATACCGCCGACGTGGAGAACGTAGTCAGCACCGTTAACCATTTCAAGAACGTCCTCGTACTTTGTAAGGTCACCCCAAACAAACTTAACAGAAGGATCGTTCATGTACTTCTCAAACTTCTTGCGATTCTTCTCGCTGTCACGGTTGAGCAAAACGATGTTGTACTGGTCCTTTTTCTTATAGAGCTCTAAAAATCCCTGGAAACCCATTGTTCCCGAAGAACCTGTAAGAGCTACGGTTTTCTTTGCCATAGGAAACACCCTCCTTGGTATAATTATTCGATTAATCTTAACATATTTTTAAAGTTCCGTCAACGAAATTTTATATATTTGCAAAAATAAATAATATACACTATTGCATAAAAGTCATATTTGGTGTATAATGCAACCAAATTAAAAAAAGTACTGATTGTTTTAGCGTCTGGCAGTTAACCTTTTCACTATTACTTCTTACTTTTTACTTCAGATACGGGGGCGTAGCTCAGCTGGGAGAGCGTTTGACTGGCAGTCAAAAGGTCATGGGTTCGATCCCCACCGTCTCCACCAGAAAAACCACTTCTTCGGAAGTGGTTTTTTTCAATGAAATAGATCCCTTGTGGGATTTGTGAAATATGATGCGATGTATAAAGTTAAAAAACTCAGGTTTGCTGAAAATATCAGTGAACCTGAGTTTATTTTTTAGTATCTATCCAATTGCAATTTTGAAACAAATCGGCAAGTCGCTGTTGAATTCACCTTTGAGATTTATTTTAAGTGCTTCTTCGTCTCTTGTGAATTCAATTTTCTCTCCACTTCCTAGAAGTTCAATGTTTTCAATTATGTAGTCGTGAGGGATATGCTTTTTGAGGGTTTTGATTTTTACGTTTTTTGACGGGCGCATTTGAAAAGCATAGAGATAACCGTTTTTATATGTAAATCTGAAATCTTTACTTGTAAATGCCTTTTCGTCTCCGTCCTTGAAAAATCCTTCTTCCGCGTTGACTTCACCTTCACCGAATTGTTTCCAGTACGTTGTGCCGTAAATTCCTTCTCCGTTGATTGTGAGCCATTCGCCCATATCAAGCAGAACCTGTGTTTCTTCATCGGTGATTGTGCCATCAGATTTCGGACCGATATTTATGAGCAGATTACCGTTTTTGGAAACAATATCCACAAGGTCGCAGATGACCTGACGTGAGGACTTGTATTCGTTATCTGCCCTGTATCCCCAGGAGCATTTGCCGATTGCAGTATCTGTCTGCCAGTAAACAGGGGATATGCCTGTCAGAGCACCACGTTCAACATCAAATGTGGCAACAGAAGGCGGAAAAGCTTCGTGCTTGTAATTGATTGTAACTTCCTTGCCCCATTCATCGGCACGGTTGTAGTAATAAGCTGCAAGTTTTTTGAGATAAGGCTTGAATGAATGATTGTGAATCCACCAGTCAAAATAGAGAACAGAAGGTTGATATCTGTCAACAAGTTCACAGGTGCGTACAAGCCAATCTTCCAGCCATTCTTTACTTGCACCTTTTGAATATGTATCTGCGGTTGTTGTGTGGATTATTTCAGGGTCAAACTCTTCGCAATAAACGGCAGGACCGTAAAAATCTGCATACCTTTCGTCGTTTATGTCACTGTCGTAAAGTCTGCCGGGATTCATAAAGAAATAGTGTTCTGCACGGTGTGTTGATGCACAAAGAGCAAGGCCCTGCTTTTCGCACTCCGCTTTCAATTCGCCCACAACATCTCTGCACGGCCCCATTTTCGTGGAATTCCAGCGATTGAATTCGGTGTCGTACATTGCAAAGCCGTCATGATGTTCAGCAACGGGCATAACGTATTTCATACCCGCTTTTTTAAAGAGTGAAACCCATTTTTCAGCATCAAAATTTTCTGCTCTGAACATAGGGATAAAATCTTTATAGCCAAAAACATTCTGTTCACCGTAGGTTTTTCTGTGATGTTCAAATTCGCGTACGTTACGGTCATACATACCACGGGAATACCACTCGTTTCCGTATGCAGGAACACTGTAAACACCCCAATGAATGAAGACTCCTAACTTGTCATGCATATACCATTCGGGGACTTTGTGGTGGGCGAGGGATGCCCAGTCTGCCTTATATTTTCCGTTTTTGTTTACTTCGTCAATTAATTTCAGATATTCTTGTGTTGTCATTTTTTCACACTCCGCAACCTGTGGAATTTAATTTATGGTAACATAAAAAAAGGAAAAAATCAATAAAACTAGGGTGCGTTTCTGCTTGTTTCGGGAGAGCGCTTGAATGGCATTCAAGAGGTCAGCGGTTCGATCCCGCTTATCTCCACCAAGAAAAATCCGTAATCGCTATGATTGCGGATTTTTTCTATCTATATAAATAAATTTCACCCGACATCACAGTAGAAATGATGTCGGGTTTATTGGTTATTATGTCAATATAATAAGTCTGTAAAAAGTTTTATAATATTTTTAGATTTTTTATGTCACAAATCGTGTTTTTGCTGACTACTAAATAGAAAGCAAAAAGGAGGTGCATACGGTGGACGAAAAATTGAATATCGAACAGTTTATAAATGACTGTTATGAGAAGTATTATCAAAGCTTACATAAATACTGCCGTGTGCGTCTCGGTGAGTTCAGCGAACACGCGGAAGATTGTGTGCAGGATGCTTTCGTCATACTTCAACGAAAACTTGCTGAAGGCGAAACGATAGAACAGCCGAGGGCGTTTCTTTACAGAACGGCGGATAATTTCGTCAAACGGACGACGGAGCAATATATTAAGGAGCGTACGCGGACGGTCGACCTTGATACAGCAGAAAATACACCTGCACCGCCGATAATATCCGATGACTTCGACTACGATGCTTTTGCACAAATTCTGATATCCACTCTGGCGGAGTCGGAGCAGGAGTTATACATACTGAAATATGTACAACGAAAATCGCTTAAAGAAATTGCAGAAATGCTTGATATTCAACCAACTGCCGTAGCGAAAAGAGTTTCACGACTGCGGCAACGGATAAAAGACTTGATTTACGAACAGAATTTTTTCGGATGAGGTGATACCGTGAACAAGATTATGATAAATAAAACAATCCTCAATGAAATTTTAGATGAAAACACATTGAAAGCTGAAATCGCAGAGCTTCTTAATGACGTGATTGATAAAGAACTTGAGAAGGACGAACCTGACTGCGACTTAATCGACGAATGTA
>JAZRNG010000173.1:0-3088 GCA_045648065.1 Acutalibacteraceae bacterium
TCACTATGCTGTAAAAACAGGTGTAGGAAGTTACTACGAAAAAGATATTCAGGGCGGTAAGGTTTTCACTCTTGCTTCTGACGGAACGCTTACGGCAGAAAATATTTTTGTTGACATCGATCAGTTCGGAATAGATTACAGCATCCCTTATCCCGGATACAGCGAATGAGAGTAGCATATGAAAAAGCTTAACTTTTACGTAATGGCGGATAACCATTATTTTTCGAAAAAGCTATGGGTTGAAGGTAATGCGATTGAATGCCGAAGCCATACTGACCAGGTCATACTCAAGGAATCGCCTGAAATCAATGAAGCTTTTTTCAAAGTCATTGAAAACGACGATGATGCTGATACAGTTGTACTTATCGGTGACCTTATCAATGTGGGTGAAAAGATCTGCCACGACGAATTCACCGAAAGATTGAGAACTCTTCAGAAAAATGGTAAACGTGTGCTCGTTCTGACAGCTACACACGATTACAACGGCTGCGGTGAGGACGAAAACACCTTTGTTGCCGTCGGTTACGCTGAGGACAGCACATACAAAGTTCCGTGCACTAAAAGAGCGGAACTCGACGAGATTTACCGTCCTTTCGGAAGAGACAAGGCTGACAGCATTTACGGTATGTCCTATTCGATCAACATTGACGGTTACCGTTTCATCCTTCTTAATGACGACGGAAACGGCCATACTGACTGCGGACTTGACGACAAGGGAAACGAGTGGCTTGAAAACGAGCTTATCAAGGCTAAGAAAAACGGTGAGCCCGTACTCCTTTTCACTCATCACCCGGTTATCACCCCCTACCCCCTTTATGAGGCTGCCGCACCGACGGAGATGTACGGCAGACATCATATTTTAAAAGAAATGCTTCTGAAGTACGGAGTCAGGGTAGTTTTCACAGGACACGTACATACACACGCAATCCGCAAGATATCTGACAACAAAAACGATCTTTATGATATCGGCACGTCATCTGCCGTGTCACCGATGGGTAAAATCCGCAGGATAACTCTTGAAAACGGTTTCGCTGATATTAAAACCGTCGATATGCCTGAAAAGATTGACGGTATCCCCGGTGGAAGCAAACAGGTTGCAGAATCCTGCTTCGGTGGTTACTACCGCAGGCTTATAGATACTGCAGTCAGGGACTACGATGAATTTATAAAACTCGGATGCGGTCTCATCCCTGCCGATAAAGCTAAAAAATACCGTTTCATTATAAAACCTGCAATCAAGACTGTATCCTCGATAAATATGTCATTTGCAGGACGATTCGGCAAAAAGTATTCCGGACTGAAAAGATCAGAATGTAAGCTTCATAAAGACGAGAAACTGATAGATGTAGTGTTCGTTATTCTTGATCACTTTTTTCCCGGTGATGCACCGTACACTCCCGACACTTATGAGTACAAGGTAATCCGCGGAGCCCTCCTCAGAGGTGACAGGATAATGAAGCTCTTCAGAATCCGTCTTTCTGAATACTTCAACGGTATAGACAGTCTCTGGACACTCGCTGAACCGCTTGTTCATAACACAAGGACAGGATGTGACCGTGAAATAAAAATCAAACTAATCGACGAGGTGACTTATGAGAAAGATTAAAAACAACCTTGCCACTGACGTTAACGAAAAAATCACCCGCAAAGAATACTTGGCTTTCGGCTCGAGCACAGCCGTTTCAAAAGCCGCAACCGCACTCAGCGGTGCTTTGGGTGGGCTTGTGGCATCGACCTATATGGGACTGAGCGACAGTGCATTCGCAACTTACAGTACCATAATATTTATCCTCGGCTTCTGGGATATCGCAAACGACGTTATCGTTTCAAGCTTTCTTGACAAAACAAGAAAGACCTTCGGCAATTGGGGTAGGTTCAAGCCTTGGCTTATGCTTATGCTCATACCGTGTAACCTTGTCGTAATTCTCCAGACAGCACCGCTTAAGGCATGGTTTCCTGACATCAGCGACACTTTCAAGGTTACCTATCTCGTTTTGCTTTATTTCCTTAATGATGCATTCAGTACTTTCTACAATGCGGCTCTCACAGCACTCAATGCACGAAGAACCACAAATAATATGGAAAGAGGTTACCTCGTAGCTATTGAAAGCATCCTCACTTCAACTATCGGAGGTTGCGGAACATACATCGCAGCTATCCTCCCCTACATTCTGCCAAATGCAAGTGAAGCAGGGAGATATTTCTACAGCTACAGCATCATCACCATTGCCGCGATTCCTCTGACGATATGGAATATCGTTGTAACAAAAGAGAGGATTGCAGAACCACCCAAGGCTGATGCACCCAAGCTTCGTGAGGTCTATAAGCAGATCATTCAGAACAAGCCTTTGATGATGTACATGATTTCAGAAATCTTCGCTCACGGAATGTCAGTAGGCTACGGACTGATGACTTACGCTTTCATCGTCACCTTCAAAAACGAGCCTTTCACACTTACTTTTTTCAGAGATACATCAATACAATTTGAATATGTATACGATGGCGAAAACTTTATGGCTTTACTTTCAGTCGCCTCACTCGCCTCTCTGGTCACAACGGGACTTTCGCTCTTCCTTGCTCCGATCATAAGAAAATGGGTGGATGACAAAATCCTTTATATGTGCACAAGACTCGGAACGGGAATATGTTATACAGCGATGTTTATTTCTGTTTTTCCGTTCAGCTCTCATACACCTGCACAGATTTTTGTAAGAATTGTTATCTGGTATGCTATTCACGGACTCACAACAGGTTTCTATCAGACGATACCCAACCTCATTCAGATGGCTTCTTACGACTATGCGGAATATAAATTCGGTGACAGAAACGAAGCTACAGTCAGCTCTCTGAAGAATACTCTTTCGAGAATTCTCGGAAACTGCACAACATATGCAACGAATCTTTTCCTTATTTACGTCGGCTATACGGCATACGCTGAAACTCCCGAACTTATGCCTGCCGATTCAAAAGCAAGTCTTGTCTACCTCTTCGCTATATGTCCGGCTATATTCTGCTATCTTGCAGTCATCCCGATGTTCTTCTACAAGCTTTCAGGTAAAAAGCATAAGCAAATTACCGATGAGCTCAA
>JAZRNG010000174.1:0-9676 GCA_045648065.1 Acutalibacteraceae bacterium
TCCGTGATTTCGTTTAAGAGCTGCATTATTTTCCCAACGTACAGAAAGATTACGTATGTCCTCATCGCTGAGAGAAACGTTTATTTCAGGTGTGATCTTTTCAACAAGTGCCTTGAAATCTTCGGGAGAGATACGGATTTCATCAAAAAACTCCTCTGACAACTCAGGCATTACCGAGAAATTATAGTCAATAAATTCATTAAGAAATACAGCACAGGCAGTACCGTGAGCGATGCCGTAATTTTCCGTCAGAAAATAGCCGAGAGCGTGCGGAAAAGCAGTACCGGTAACAGATATCGCAAAACCGCCGTAAAGAGAAGCATTGTAGAGCTGTTCTCTGTCATTGATATCAAGGGCGTTGGTCGACTGATCTGCAATCTTTCCGAATACTTTCAGGAGCTTTTTCACCCCCGTAACTGCAAAAGCTTTTGAGATATCATTCGCAGAACGGTTAAAAAAGCTTTCTACACAGTGTGCGAGTGCATCGACTGCCGTCGAACGGGTAAAAGAATCAGTAAGGCTGAGTGTATACTTCGGATCACCTAACGAAAGAACAGGATATGTCAGATCATTTCTGAAGCTTTTCTTGAATCCTTTGCTGTTTGTTATGACAGCGACACTCGTTACTTCGCTTCCCGTGCCCGCAGTCGTGCCGACAGCAATGATCGGAAGAGGCTGATTTTCCCAGTTCATAGCATAAAGATCTGCCTCGGAAATATCAGGATTGGCAGCAATAACAGCAATCGCTTTTGATGCATCAAGGGGAGATCCTCCACCTATGCCAAGAATAAAATCTACTTTCAATTCACAGGCTTTTCGCCCAGCTTCAAAGCAAGACTCGACGGTCGGATTCTGGCAGATTTTGTCATAAACCTCATACTTTACGCCTGTTGAGTCTAAAGCTGCAGTCACATCATCAAGTGCTCCGCATTTTTTCGCTGAAGCTGCACCTGTAACTATAAGACATCTGTCTCCGTAAGAACCGAGTTTATCGGCGTTGTTTTTAACACAGTCAACACCTGTTATAAGCTTCGTGTTAACAAAAAAATTCATATTCATATCTGTCTCACCTTCTATATTTCCTTGTAGAGTACAAGCTCGGAAGAGAGAGATGAAGGGATATAAACATTCACACCTTCATATTTCAGTTCCCTGCCTGATACTTTAAATGTTTCACTGTTATTATCAAGAGTAATTTCATAAGTCTTAGATGCATCTGCACCTTTAAGGCGGATTTTGCGTACGGTTTCATTCGTACTGCACAGATTGAATACCGCGAGCACTCCCCTTTCACCATCTGGTGATGCAATTTCGAGTGCCGAATATCCGCTTTCAAAGGTATCTGCTGCATCGGGTGTGTGGTGAAAAGTCTTAGCCGTAGGCATAAACGGTCTGATAAAATCCTTGTAAAGTCCGATACTATGCTTTACAAATCCGAGCTGAACTTCGTTCATAGGTGCCGTTACGGGTGAGATAACATTGACAGACATATGAGTGAGCATTGCGTTTCTCATCTGCAGGTCAAACGAACCGAATTTGTGACCGTTCATCCCTGCAAACAGTCTGTCTACCCTCTCTGGAGGAAGAGCAACAGTCATTCCGTTGGTTATCATTACCGAAAGCGGAGCACACTGATTATCTGAAACCCATGTGTGGTTGAAGGCTTTCATCATTTCAAGATCGGTACGTCCGCCGCCACCTGCACAGTTTTCAAAAATCACATCCGGAAAACGTGCCTTCAGATTCGAGTAAATACGATAAACTTCTTTGAAATGGCGGATACTAAGACATTCTTTTACACCCGTACCGGTATCACGGAGATTGAAATATTCTTTATAGTCTGTGTTGTAGTCTATTCTGAGAAGATCGATTTTGTATTCTTCAATAAATCTTGCAAGTTCTTCCTCTACCCTTTTTGCTGCTTCGGATACGGTTAAATCCGTAAACCTGTGTGAGCGTTCGCCATAGATATTTTCAGCTCTCCATTCAGGATGCTCTGTATAGGCTTTGCAAAGTCTGCCAAGGCTTTCGATATCCGACCACAAACCGAATTTCATTCCTTTTTCGTGACAATAGTCAACAAGTTCCTTGATCCCGTGAGGATAGCGTTCAGGGTCAGGGATATTGGTTCCCGTAAAATCGCCCCATTCAGTCTGTCGGCCGGGAGGACACTCCCATCCTGCATCGACAATGAATACCTCACCACCCATTTCGTGCATACGGTCAATATAAATCTTGCTCGTTTCCACACTCATATCGTGTTCTGCACCCATCCCTGCACCCACAAGAACCTGTGACGGATCGGCTTCGGGACGGTTAAGGACTGACTTTCTGATGTGCGAATGCATTTCATAAACCGCATCGTCAAAGTCACCGCAAACCATACCTATATGCACTTCAGGCGTGATAAATGTTTCGCCCGGTGCGATAACATACATAGGATTGTGAGAAAGAATCTCCGTCTTAAAAGAAAGATATGTATCAGTCATCTCAGGCTTGGCATTATAGTCAAGCGTATAGCGACAGCCACCGCTCCAGGCGGTCTGTACAAACCATATCTTACCCATAAGATTATTTCTTATCATCATGAGAGGATGACGGAAGCGGTCACGGTTAAAGCGTGTGTCAACGCAAGTGACTTCCGTTTTCAGATCCTTCCACGTAAATTTACCTTCGTTCCCCCAGCGGTCATCAGCGAAATAGCCTACGGAGTAGAACTTTTCAACATCGTGTGACAGTGCGAGCTTTTCCGTTTCCATTTCATCAAATCCGCCGCTGACAAGGCTGAGTCTGCTGAGATTCATACTTCTGTCAGAATTATTTTCAATCTCACAGTAACGTGTAAACATCTGTGTACCGTCCAGCACCGTGACAACCCTTACTCTAACGGGTTTGATCCTACTTTCAAGGGTAAGCACCGCCTTTAAGCTGTTTTCGTCTCTTTCTGCGGTGAAGTCAACAAAATCAAGGTCGTAATCTACGTTCTGGCCGTCAAGGTCAATATTGAACGCTGATGGTTCCGTATAGCGTTTATGATCAAGCCTTGTCGGCATACAGGCAAGCAAATCCAACGGATATCCCGCCCCGTTCCAACCGTTTGAAACGAGAACTCCGTTAAGAAGTATCTCCTCGTAAACCATATTGCCACTTCTGTAGCAGAAAGTGGGACACTCACCTGCATTATAATAAACGTCAAAATAATTGTGATCAGTTTTCATAACAGTCATAACTCACCCTCAGAAATAGTTTACAGCAATATTTTAAACACTTACCCTTTTAATGTCAAGAGTACTGCATCCTATAAAACAAACCCCGCAACAGGCACATCGCTTGTCGCAGGGTTATGATTCATGCTGATCAGAGCATAATATTAACTGTTGTTTTAGGGTCAAAAAGGTGGAGCTTTTCTGTCCTGAGTGCGAGTGTTATAAGTTCGTTATCTTCC
Source organism: Acutalibacteraceae bacterium (assembly GCA_045648065.1). Lineage (GTDB taxonomy): Bacteria > Bacillota > Clostridia > Oscillospirales > Acutalibacteraceae > CAG-488. Next base: position 3,446 of record JAZRNG010000174.1, read on the forward strand.
GGCGACTCCAGGACTCTTGCCGTCAGCTTTTCGCCTTCATAATCAAGATAAAGATAAGTTTCATTTCCCATCATTTCCTTGACTTCCATTCGTGCAGTAATTATCTTTTCTGAATTTTTCTTTACAAAATCAGCATCGATAACTATATCTTCCGGACGGATACCAACCTTTACTGTTTTTCCGCTGTAGCTGAGAAGCCTTTCATCTGTACCGTAAATAGACGTGACATTTATCTCGTTTCCCGAAAAACTGAGGTAAACCTGTGAGTTTCTGACGCTTACCGACGCGTCAAGAAAATTCATCTGTGGTGAACCGATGAAACCCGCGACAAACATATTAAACGGCTTATTATAAAGATTCTGCGGTGTATCCACCTGCTGAATCACACCGTCCTTCATCACTACTATCCTGTCTCCCATAGTCATCGCTTCTGTCTGATCGTGTGTGACATAAATAAATGTAGTTGCGAGTCGCTTGTGAAGCTTTTTAATCTCAGTTCTCATTGAGGTTCTGAGTTTTGCATCGAGATTTGAAAGAGGTTCATCCAGAAGGAACACCGATGGTGAGCGTACCATCGCTCTGCCGAGTGCTACACGCTGACGCTGACCGCCCGAAAGTGCACGTGGTTTTCTCTTTAACAGATGCTCTATGTCAAGTATCTTCGCCGCTTCACGCACACGTCTGTCGATTTCATCTTTAGGAATCTTACGAAGTTCAAGACCGAACGCCATATTTCTGTACACACTCATATGCGGATAGAGTGCATAGCTCTGAAAAACCATTGCTATATCTCTGTCCTTAGGCGGTACTGAATTTACAACTCTGTCTCCTATCTTCATCTCTCCTCTTGATATACTCTCAAGACCTGCAATCATTCTAAGAGTAGTGGACTTTCCACAGCCTGACGGGCCCACAAGGATTATAAATTCCTTGTCGGATATTTCCAGGGAAAAGTCGTTGACAGCAGTTGTGCCGTCCTCAAAGATTTTATATATATTTTTAAGACTGATACTTGCCATAGTTTATCCTTTCACCGCGCCTGCAACAATGCCTTTAATAATATATTTCTGACAAAAAAGATAGAAAATAACAATAGGAACAACAGACAGCACAAGCATAGCCATCAATGCGCCCATGTCTACCGAGCCGTAACCGCCTCTGAGGTACTGTACTGCAATAGGAATGGTTCTGTACTCACTTCCTATGAGAAGGTATGGGAGCAGATAATCGTTCCATATCCACATCGCGTTGAGTATGGCGACGGTTATCGCCGTAGGTCTTAGTATCGGAAATACGACCATAAAAAATGTCTGGAGAGGGTTACAGCCGTCGATCATCGCTGCTTCTTCAATCTCAAGCGGAACAGACTTCAGAAATCCGCAGAACATAAACACGGCAAGTCCCGAACCAAATCCCAGATAGATAAGAACTATTCCCCACGGGGTATCCAGTCCGAGCTCTCCAGCAGTTTTTGTCATAGTAAACATAACCATCTGAAAAGGAACTATCATCGAAAAAACAAAGATATAATATAAAGCTTTTGTAAATCTGTTTTTTACCCTGACGATGTACCATGCTGTCATTGAAGTGAATACAACGATAGCTGCCACAGAAAATACTGTTATGAAAACCGACCAACCGAAAGCTGAGAGAAATTCTGTTTTTTCAAGTCCGTTGATGTAGTTTTCAAATCCAGCAAACGTCTGACTGTCAGGAAAAGAAAACGGTTCTTCACTTATAAAGAATCTGCCTTTAAAGGAATTGAGCAGAACTATAAAAACCGGAGCCAGAAATACCGCAGACACACATATGAGAACTGCATACAGAAGGATTCTGACAGGATAACTTCTCTTTTGTGTCATTACTGCTCAACCTCCCTTTTTCTCGTAAGTGCAAGCTGAACAAAGGATATTGCCGCCACTATTACAAAAAATATAACCGCCTTTGCTTGTCCTACACCCTCCCAACCTATTCTGCTGTAAAATGTATTGTAAATATCCAACGCGAGCATCGCAGTCTGTTTTGACGGTGCACCTGCAGTAAGTGCAAGGTTCTGATCAAAAAGCTTGAACGAATTGGTGATAGTCAGAAAAAGGCATATGGTGACGGAGGGCATCACAAGAGGGATTGTCACATTTTTAAGAGTCTGCAGACGGTTGGCACCATCTACTTTGGAAGCATCCTGAAGGTCTGAAGGGATATTCTGAATACCTGCGATGTAAATGACCATCATATAACCGATCAGCTGCCAGTTCATCAGAACCACAAGTCCCCAGAATCCGTACTTCGGATCATATGTGATAGTTACACCAGCAAAATTCAGGATTCCGTTTATAATCAACTGCCAGATGTAGCCGAGCACGATACCACCTATGAGATTCGGCATAAAGAAGACTGTTCTGAAAAGATTTGTGCCCTTAAGACCCTTTGTAAGAATCAACGCAAGTGTAAAAGCGATCACATTAATGGTAATTACAGATACCACCGTAAACTTCACAGTAAACCACAAAGCATTGAGAAAGTCATCATTTGAGAATGCCTTGAGATAGTTTTCAACACCTACCCATTCAGCATCAACCACAGTGGTAAACTCGGTAAAGGACAGATATAGTCCGAGGACAAACGGCACTGCAAAAGCAATCAGAAACGCAGCAAGCGTAGGCATAACGAATATCGGAAAGTATTTTTTCAGTGCCATTTTATCCTCTCCCGGCAATTATTTTCTCTCTGATTTCCAACTGTTTTTAAAAGCATTTTTAACGTGCTGCCAATCCTTTGAACCCTGAACATATTCAAGCATTGCATTTCCGAAATCATCCTTGAACTGCTGACTCGGGAAAGAGTTGAAAGTCCATTCAAGATTATTCACGTCCTTCTCCATCCATCTGAAAATCTCCTTTGCAAGCGGATCTTCAGGCTTCTCATCATCCTTGAAAGTATTGAACGGAGATATAAATTTCAGCTTGTTGACGACGTAGTCCTTACCCGTTTCGCTTGAGAAAAGCCACTCAAGGAAAGCTATAGAAGCCTGTCTGTCTTTTTCCGGAGCATTTTTATTTATTGCAAGGTAGTTTTCAGTACCGATACAGATACCTTGCTTTTCTTCTCCCTCAATACCCATGTAAATCGGGAGGTATCTGACATCCTCAGCTTTTACTACGTTTCCGCTGACGTCGGCAATCTGTGCCCATGCCCAGTTACCGTTCTGAACCATAGCTGCCTTGCCGAGGGCAAACTCCGCCATTGAGTTGTCAACCGTCTTGCCTGAAAGCAGACCCTTATCCGTTACGGAATTATTGACATACATATCAAAAACCTTTTTAAAGTTTTCGGAATACGTAAAGTCGATATCCTTGGCATTGAGTGTCGAAAGGATAGTGGAATCTTCTCCCTTTTCCTTCATCTCGTAGTATACGGGAACATTTGCAAGATGAGTGGTCCATCTCCACTGCTCACCGCTGCCCATTGAAGTAGAGGCAAATACGCCGTCAATGCCGAGTTCCTTTTTATGCTTTGTCATATCGGTAACAACAGCATTAAGGGTCTCAAAGCTTTTAATATCATCGGCACTTGAAATGCTGACAGCCTTATCCTTGAGTGCAAAATACTTCTTCATAATGGCGTTGTTATAAATAATTCCGTAGCCTTCAACCACATACGGAATTCCGAATACACCGTCTGAATTTCTGACCGCAAGGGATTTGTCCGTAAGGTAACTGTAAAGCTTTGTGTCACTCAGATCAAGGCAGTAACGTGACCATGACTGAAAGCCTACAGGTCCGTTAATCTGAAAGATCGTCGGAGCATCCTTTTTCGCTATTTCGGACTTCAGGGTAGTTTCATAGGTATTGCTTGCTGCCGTTACAACCTTAACTTCAACACCTGTTTCCTCTTTATATTTCTGTGCAATTTCTTTGTAAACATCAGCTATTTCCGGCTTGAAATTCAGGAAATATACCGTTCCTGTCTTAGCCGCATCTGAAGTATCCGGCTTTTTACCGCTGCAAGCGGCAAAAGCAAAAACAAACGGGATACAAAGTAAAACAGCAAATATTTTTTTCATCATTTATCCTCCTTATTAGTTCTGTTATAAAGCCTTGTCATATCAGCGATTCTGTCTGAAAGCTCCTGTGTGAGCATTTCGCCCCTGAGCCGCCATACCCAGTTTCCGCAGGAAGTAGAAGGTACATTCATTCTCGCTTCACTCCCCAGCTCCAACCAGTCCTGCATCGGGATAATAACAATCTCGCTGACACTACCAAACAACGCTCTAATACAATCATTGACTAAACTCTGCGTGTTATTCACATTGAGATATTTTTTGGCAAAGGTGAGAGCATCATCATCACATATGAGCGACCACTGCTTCATCGTGGGGTTATCGTGAGTCCCCGTATAAGCTACGCTGTGACGGGTGTAACTGTGGGGCAGGAACTCATCATTTCCTTCAAAGCCGAACTGAAGAATTTTCATCCCCGGAAAGTCGCTGTAACACACAAGGTCACGGACCTTGTCAGTAATATTTCCGAGATCCTCGGCAATAATCCGCACTTCGGGGACACTTCGTTTGAGTACATCGATTAACTCCCTTGACGGACCTTTATACCACTCTCCCGAAACCGCATCCACGGCTGTAGACGGTACCGCATAAAAATCTTCAAAGCCTCTGAAATGGTCAATCCTTATCACGTCAAACAAGGCTCCTGAATGCTTCATCCTTTCAATCCACCACGAGTAATTATCCTTTCTGTGGTGCACCCAGTCATAGACGGGATTTCCCCATAACTGTCCCAAGGGTGAATACACATCGGGCGGACAACCCGAAAACAATGCAGGATTTCCGTCATCGTCAGTTATGAAAAGATCTCTGTGAAGCCACATTTCGCAGGAATCTGCAGAGACGTAAATCGGCACATCCCCTATTATTTCGACATTCTGTGCATTAGCGAAGAGCTTGAGATTCTTCCACTGTATATAAAAGAGAAACTGTATGTTTTTCCAGATATTCACCTGTCCGTCATATTCTTTTCTGAGCCTTTCGAGAGTAACGGCATCGGGCAGACGGATTTCTTCATCCCAGTCCTTTAGTGGTTTCATTCCCTGTCTCTCTTTGACGGACATAAAAAGTGCATAGTCATCCAGCCATAATTTATTCTCTTTTTCAAAAGCTAAAAATTCATTTGACTGCTGATCAATCATTTCTGCGGCTTTTTTCAAAAGATTTATTCTTTCAGCGTACAGTCTTGCATAATCGGTTTTCCCGTTGTTTTCATAAAAGGGAAGTTCGTTTTTTTCAATGTAACCTGACTGAAAAAGAAGCATCGGGTCAATATAATAAGGGTTACCCGCAAAAGCAGAAAAGCATTGGTACGGACTGTTGCCGTAGCCCGTGTGACCCAAAGGCAGAATCTGCCAGAAATGCTGATCTGAGTCGCTGAGAAAATCCACAAAATCATACGCTTCTTTTCCGAAAGTACCGATCCCGTAATCCGACGGCAAAGAGCTTACGGGCAGAAGGATACCGCTTGTTCTCAAAATTAATCATCTCCATTGACATATGCTTTTATTTTGTTATAATTATTAAAAAATATTCACACTCGGAGGCACTTATGGTTAAGCACATTGTATTCTGGAACGTAAGAAATGATGACGAAAAAGAAAACAACATGGCAGAAATGAAAAAACGCCTGACTTCCCTTGTAGGAAAGATAGACGGTCTTATCAGTGCAGAGGTCGGTTTCAACTATAACCCGAACGGTTATGACCTAGCATTATATTCAATTTTCAAGGACAAGGAAGCACTCGAAGGGTATCAGGTACACCCTGAGCATCTTAAGGTTAAGGAATTTGTTCACTCTGTTATTACAGACAGATGCGTTGTTGATTTCGAATTTTAATTCAGATAAACAAAAAGCGAGAGGATCAACCTCTCGCTTTACTCTTTTTGAAATACTTTTTAATAAAAATCAGCAGTAAAACACCCAACAGCGGAAAAGCTGCAGCGGTAAGCATTCCGACTTTCATTCCGAGCTGTTCAGCCGTTACGGAAAGAGTGGGAGCAAAAGAAGCAGCCCATTCGCTTTCAGTTACCTTGTCCACAACTGCACCGAGCATCTGCGGTGCTATCGAACCGCCGAAATCACCGCCTGCCGCCATAAGGGCATATGCCGTGACTCCCGGATTCGGAAATTTCTCTTCCATAAGTATAAGTGTACCCGGCCAGAGCATTGA
>JAZRNG010000175.1:0-14082 GCA_045648065.1 Acutalibacteraceae bacterium
AGTCGAAAACCCTTGTGCCCCATTGTTTATGCTCGCCTTTGAGCATATCTTCATATTCGTAACACGGCTGTCCGTCAAACTCATAAAGACCGTGAGCATCTTTCGGAAAATGTGCGGGTACCCAGTCAAGGATTACACCAAGACCTGCTTCGTGGCACTTGTCCACAAAATACATAAAATCCTTAGGTTCGCCGTAGCGCGATGTCGGTGCGAAGTATCCCGTAACCTGATATCCCCACGAGCCGTCAAACGGGTGTTCACTGATCGGCAGAAGCTCTATGTGAGTATAGCCCATTTCTTTCACGTATTTTGTCAATTCGTCGGCAAGCTGACGGTAAGAATAAAAAATTTCATCACCGTGAACTTTCCACGATCCGAGGTGAACCTCGTAAATATTCATCGGGCTTTCGTAAGCTGATTTTGACTTGCGGGATTTCATCCACTTCGCATCTTTCCACGAATAGCCTTCTATATCATAAAACTTTGATGCTGTGTCGGGACGTGTTTCCGAATGAAACGCATACGGGTCAGCTTTGAAAATCCGTCTGCCGTCACGTGAAGTTATACAAAACTTATACGTGTCAAACTGATTGATATTCTCTATAAAGCACTCCCAGATCGAACCGTCAGAAAGGCGGTACATATGGTTGGCATCATTATTCCAGCCGTTGAAGTCACCTACAACACTTACAGCCTGTGCATTCGGTGCCCATACGCGGAAGACAACCCTGCCGTCCTCAGTACGGTGTGAGCCGAGAAACTCATAAGCTTTTGCATTGTTTCCCTGATGGAACAGATAAACAGGAACGTCATTAGGACTCTTCTCAGGAAGATGATTTTCCTTGTTCATTTTCAATCCCTCCTTCATATAGGCGGACTTATCCACTTATACAGTTATTATTTTACCAAAGTGCAAAACAAAATTCAAGTAATTTTGACTATAATATTCAAATGGTATGTAGAAAATTATCGACCATTTTGTGTATTTTGTTACAAAAAAAGGAAGTCACCGGACAGACTGAAAAGTCTGCCCGGTGAACTAAATTTTTATTTGGAATTAAAACAAGCCTTTGATTGCCTGCGGAAGAAGAACTGCGATATAGCTGTAGAGCATACCGATGATCTCAGTTGCGATGTTTGAAATATATGCGCCGATATTTGAAACATTGTCTGTCGGAAGATCTGTCGGCTCGAGCTCAACCTTCTGTGAAAGGTCCTTCTTTATTGCATACTGGTCGATGAGCGAGATTTCCTGTGTCTCATCGTCAACAAGGTATGACTTGATGATAACCTTGTCACCGTCAACAACTGTTGTCATAAAGCAGCCGCCCATATCTCTTGTTGAGAGGTCGAATGCACAAGCTTCGCCGATAGGATCGATAGCATCCTCGTTGAGGCCGTATCTCTTAGTACCTGCTGTTGAGGGAAGGATATGAACTGTACCGTCAGGATTGTTTGCGAATGTGATTTTTTCGCCCTTGTAGTTTTCTGTTACGTATGTAACATCCTCTACAACCTTGTCGCCCTTAACAGGGTATGAACGGTAGTAAACGTGGTCATGTCCTGCATAAACAAGGTCAATATCAAGCTGATCAAAGATATCGATGAGAACGTTTCTCATGATAATCGTATCAGGCTTATTGATGTTCTTACCCTCTGAGTACATAGCTCTGTGCATAAGAACGAACTTCCAGTCAGCGTCTGAGTTTGACATATCGTTGATAAGCCAGTTTCTCTGAGACTGTGACATCGGATACATATCATTAGTATTAAGAACTGCAAAATGAGCGTTGCCGTAATCAAATGAATAGTAAACACCGTTTACCCAGTTAACGTTTGACTCTGTGTTCTCGTTTGAAAGGTTGAACATTGAGTTGAAAACGTTGATATTGAGCTTGTTTGTGATGTTACCGTCGTGGTTACCTGCAGCGGGAGCAAGAGTTGTTGCCATATTTGAGCAAGCAAAGTTATCAAAGTACCAGTCCCACTCCTCGTTTGTGCAGTCGTTAACGAAGTCACCAAGATTTGCAGTGAACTCTGACTCAGGAAGAGTAGCCATAGCACCCTTGATTGTTTCAGCTGCTTCAGCAAAGTTTTCGTTGCTGCTTGCCTGAACGTCTGTAATTGTGATGAATGAGAACTCGTCATCACCGTCATCTGTCACGAATGTACCTGCATCGCTCCAAAGGTTTTCTGACTTGTCGCCAACACGGTATGTATACTCTGTGCCGGGCTGAAGGTCTGAAACAGTTACCTTGTGGCAATACTGCTCACGGTGCACATAAACATTTTCTGAGGAATATGTAGCAGCACCTGCAAATGAGCCGTTATAATCGCTCGTCTTGATGATCTGAACATCAGCGTCTGAATACTCCTCTGTATACCAGCAGAAGCCTCTTGATGTCTGAGAATCGCCGTTGAAAGTACAGCTTACTCTTTTAACAGCATCTGTTGTTTCCTCAGCAGAAGTTGCCATTGTTGAAATGCCGAAAGCAAAAGTAAGGCAAAGAACAACTGCAAGGATTTTCTTTGAAATCTTTTTCATTGTATTATCCTCCTGAAAAATTTTACAGAAATATTATACACCATTTGTCAATACACGTATCGGTGTAAAAAACCTTTTGTATTTTGTGCAAGATTACAAATCTGCTTCAATCCTGAACTTTCTGAACATTACATTCTTGCGATAATGTGTATATGTCAGATAAACATATTCGCCGTCTGTAATCGCAGCGGGATAGGAATATTCAGCGTCCTTGTCCTCATCCTTTTCTATTTCGACTGCAGGAAGGAAGGTTTCACCGTTATCTTTTGTAATTGCATAAGAAATAATGTTTCTGTCACCCCAGTCAGCACAGGCTATCGGATTGTGAAAAACAGCAACATCACCGTTCGGCAGCTTAACGCAGTCGATACCGCTGTTGTTGTTCGGCAGATCAGCCTTCTCTGCAGGTGACCAGTTCACAAGATCTTCCGAGAAGCTTCTCATAACATAACCTTCAGTTGAACGAAGAAGTGCATAAACCTTGCCGTCAGCTTCCCAGAGTGTAGGCTGGATTATACCCTTGCCGACAGCCTTTTTGTGATCGAATTCAATCAGATTGCCCTTCTGCCAGGTCTTACAGTTATCTTTTGAGAAATCAATAAAAGCATCCCACTTTGTGTTTGTTTCAACTGATGCGGGAGCAACTACAGTGCCGTCTGTGAGAACTATCGCTTTGTTCTTGACTGGACCGCGACCGCCTGATCTGTCACCCTCAACAAGCTCGGAAGCTTCGCTCCATGTCACACCACCGTCAGTTGATGTTCTGAAATACGTCTGCCATTTTGTGATTTTCTTGCCAACCTTGAAGAAAAGGAAAACCGTACCGTCCTTTTCAAGAAGAACGGGATTCCAGCAAGGAATGTCATTTGTGAAAGACATCTGCTCAGGGTCCGACCATTTGCCGTTTTCATATGTCATAAGATAGATTCTCACATCGTCCTTACCCTCTTCAGTACCCGCGAAGAAAGCACAAAGAAGCTTTTCTCCGACCTTCAGGATTGTTGAAGCGTGGCACTGGCTGAAAAACTTATCCTGTTCAAATAATAATGTGTTTTCAATTTCAATCAATTTCATAACTTATCTCTTTGAAAGTACATCTGCTTCGTACTTTTCAATCTCCTCAAACCAATTTTCACCAACGGGCACACCGCAACGTGCACAGTATTCATTCCACACATCTGCAAACGGATACGTCTTGAGCTCCTCCTGAAGTGCGAGAAGCTTTGTTGTGTTTGCACTGTCCTGAAGTGCTGTCAGAGCAGCGTGCGGAGTGAGAAGTGCATTGAGCATAGCCTTCTGCACATTACGAAGACCGATTACCCAAGCAGCAACACGGTTGATTGAAGCATCGAAATAGTCTGTTGCGATGAATACACGGTCAAGTGCATCGTTAGCAACGATTTCTTTTGCGATTTCCTTTGTTTCGTCATCAAAGATGATAACGTGGTCGCTGTCCCAACGTACACCTCGTGTAACGTGAAGGGCGATCTTCTCATTGAAAAGGAGAAGAGAAGAAATCTTATCCGAAACAACCTCTGTCGGATGATAGTGACCGTTATCCATAAGAGGTGTGATACCTTTGTAATTAACATAAGAAAGGCTGAATTCTGCTGAACCTACCGTGTAAGATTCAAGACCGATGCCGAATACCTTTGACTCGAGAGTTATATAAACCTTTGTCTTGTCATACGGGATTGCAAGGATTTCATCAAGACTCTTCTTAAATCTTGCTCTCGGAGAAAATCTGTCAGCGGGAATATCCTTGTAGCCGTCAGGAATCCAGATATTCATAACACAGGGTACGCCTGTTTCCTCTGCGAAATATTCAGCGATTTTAAGACAAGCCTTACCGTGATTTACCCAGAAGGTGCGTGTTTCTTCATCAGGTGAAGAAAGTGTAAGATTGTCCTTTACCATCGGATGCGAGAAAAATGTGGGGTTGAAGTCGATACCCATTCCTCTTTCCTTTGCATAGTCAACCCATTTTGCGAAATGTTTCGGCTCTATCGCATCTCTGTCAGCAAAATCGCCGTTTTCAAAAATCGCATAGCAAGCGTGAAGATTAAGCTTCTTCTTGCCCGGAATGAGTGAACAAGCCTTATCGATATCAGCCATAAGCTCTGCAGGTGTTGTAGCCTTGCCGGGGTAGTTACCTGTAGTCTGGATACCACCTGAAAGTGCTTCCTTTGAGTCGAAGCCTACAACGTCGTCGCCCTGCCAGCAGTGCATTGAAATCGGAAGTGCAGAAAGCTTTTCAATAGCAGCTTCTGTATCGATACCGATTTTTGCATATAAATCTTTTGCATATTCGTAACGTGTCATAAATTAACCTCCGTCTGAGTTCATATACAAGAAAATTTTAACATAGTTTTCTTCAAAAAACAACATCATATTATCTTGATTATGTTTAATTTTTGATTTAAACTATATACCATAATATACACGAGGTGACTTTATGGGTAAGATAATAGCCGTCGGCGGAGGACGTTATGACGACGGGGAAATCAAAAATATTCTTGAATACATAGCTTCCTGTGCAAACAAGGAAAATCCTTCTGTTCTTTTCCTCCCGACAGCAGGATTTGATGACATCGAAGGTGACGAGGACATCAGAGATATTTTTCTCGGCTGTGGCTGTAGCTTTGACTACCTTTTTCTCACAGACAAATCCCTCACAAAAGAAGATATCCGTGAAAAAATTCTTAATTCAGATGTCATCTATGTCGGCGGTGGCAACGTCAAATTTATGATGGACACCTGGAACGAAACGGGTGCTTCCGATATTCTTCGCGAGGCTTACGAAAAGGGAATCGTTATGTCAGGCTACAGTGCAGGTGCCGTGTGTTGGTTTGCCGAAGGGTATGACGATTGCGGACCTGACAGAAGCTTCATTTTCTGCGACTGCCTCGGCATCCTGCCTTACAGTGCCTGTCCTCATTTTGAAGGCAACGGATGGTATAATTTCAAGGATGAGATCAAAAACCGACCTCTTTCAGGTATAGGAATTGAGAACGGTGCAGCACTTATTTACGATAACGGAACATTCAGCACAATGCACGGAAACGACGTCGGCTATGTGTGGTTTTTCAACAAAGATGAAAATTACTAGGGTAAGACACTCTGATTTCATTTGACTTGAAAAATATTTTGTGATAAAATACTTGCATCTTTTATACATTTCAGGAGGTATTTACTATGAAAAAGATTCTTGCAGTATTTCTTGCTGTAGTGATGATGTTCACACTTTCATCAGTTTCATTTGCAGCAGATAACAGCAAAAACGGCAACCTTCAGTTCGACGAAAACGGCGAATTCAAGATCCTTGCTTTCGCAGACGTTCAGGACGGCTATCCCATGCACGAGGACTTCCTCGTATATATGAACGAAGCTCTTGACAAGACACAGCCTGACCTTGTTATCTTCCTTGGCGACATCATTATGTCTGCTGAAACAAGCGAGGACTACTGGAAGGGTTACGATCAGCTCATCGAGCCCCTCGAGGCAAGAGGAATCCCCTTCACATTCGTTTTCGGCAACCACGACGATCAGGATACACACAAGGAATCAACCAAAGATGAAAAACTTGCAAAGTATATGACATACGACAACTGCCTTGCATACGATGCAGACGTTGCTCTCCACGGAACAGGTACACACAACCTCGAAATCCTTTCATCAGACGGTTCAAAGACAGCTTTCAACCTCTGGATGATGGACAGCGGTGACTACATCGACGGTGGTTACGACTGCGTTCGTGCTGACCAGCTTGCATGGTACACAGAAACAAGCAAGCAGCTTGAAGCTGCAAACGGCGGCAAGGTTCCTTCTCTTATGTTCCAGCACATTGTTCCTGCAGAAGTTGCAAAGGAAGTAATGTTCACAGTTAACGGTGACCTCGGTGCTCTTGGCTCAACAAACTTCTCAGACGGTACAGCTGCTACATATCTTCCCAATATCTTCGCTTTTGAAGATGGTTGGATGTTTGAGCAGGCTTGTCCTTCACCTGACTGCGAAGGCCAGTGGGATGCAATCACAGAGCGTGGCGACGTTCAGGCTGTTTTCTTCGGTCACGACCATATCAACAGCTACGTTGCAAACATCAACGGCATTGACGCTGTTAACGTTCCCGGTTCAACATACAATTCATACTATGATATGACTATCCAGGGTGCTATGCTCCTCACTCTTGATGAGAACGATCTTTCAACATACGAAAGAGAAATGATCTACACTTCAGACATCGCTCTTGAAGAGGGTTCAGAGCTTCCGAACGGCGAATTCGGCAAGGCTCACTATTGGTTTGCAGGTATCTTCAGAGACCTTATGAACTTCATCGTTAAGGCTATGAAGGTAGTTCTCTTCCCGTTCTTCTTCTGGGCTGCATAATTTAATATTAAACATTAATCGCACAGGGTTCGCTCTGTGCGATTTTTTTGTTCGTCGATTTCGTCAGAAAGAACAAAATTAATTCTAAATCAGACTATTTACAACAAATCATACCCATGATATAATTTTTTCAACAAAGGAGGCTTTACTATGGAAAACATAAACGTAAGCAACTCTCCGCTCCGGATAAAAAAAGCTGAAATATCTAAAACAAAACAGAATATAGCCCTTATAACAGGTGTTTTGTTTCTTGTGCGGAATATTACTTCTTTTTCTAACGCTGTATTTCAATCTTTAATTTCTACGCACAGATTTAATACAAATCCTGAACTACCAAATTATATTATGGGCCTTATTCCTGTACTGTTTGCAAACTTATTAACATTCATACCAAATCTCCTGTTTGCCTTATATCTTATAGTTTTTTACAAGAAAAATCCCGGACACGGCTCCGTCAAAGCTTACTGCTTAATCACATCTATATCCTACGTAATAGCAATCATCAACAACGTTTTCGGTTTAGTTGCATACGCTGACTTATCACCCGTATATTCCGACATCATCCTTAATAATAATATCGCATTGTGTTCTGCTATTCTGAATCTTATCGCTATGATCGGACTAAGTGCCGCTGCATTTTCAAATTTCAAAAACTATAAAACCGTCAGATTTTTTCAAGGACTCACTGTAGCAACATACGTTATAACCAACGTTATCAGAATGATTTATATTTCTGATTATTTCTCAGACATTATAACAAATTTAAGTATGATATCATCCGCAATCATAATGGTAATAATTACAATTTTCTGGTTCGTATGTATCGATGCAGACACATACAAGATTATAAAGGAAAAGAAAAAGTCTGTGCCGCGACCTGTTTATCGACAGCCCGTTTATCAGACACCCGTTCAACCCATAGCAAAACCTGTCAACCCCGCTGTTCAGAACAAATATCCGACAGCCAACCTTTATAATGAAGAGGAATTAAAGATTCTGAAAATCCGAAATCTTCTCGACAAAGGTCTTATTACTCAGGAAGAGTATGACCAGAAGAAAGCAGAGATCATAGAAAAAATTTAAATAAACCGATTCTCCGGCAAAGAAAAACACCATGCTTTCGTTAAAAAGCGTGGTGTTTATTTTATCCTATGATATAGTCTTTATGTTTTTCAAGGAAACGGATATCTACAATCGCTTTGATGTAAATTCCGTCACCCCGGTATTCTTCTTCAAGAAGCACACCGTCCTCACGGATGTAATTGACAAGTCCTCCGTCACTGTAAGGAATAAGCAATTCAGCCTTTTTTCTCGTCAGAGGCAAAGCTAACTGAATCTGTGCGAGGAGATTATCAAATCCTCTTTCGTTGAGTGCTGAAATCATAACAAACTTACCCTCTGCCGGCAGAATAAATGAGTTGTCGCAAAGGTCGCATTTATTAAGAACCGAAACAATAGGTTTGCTTTCACATCCAAGGGAATTCAGCAGACTTTTCGTCACCGCAAGATGCTCTGCACAGCAAGGATCGGAGGCATCGCACACGTTAAGAATAACGGAAGCTGATGCTGCTTCTTCAAGCGTTGAGTGGAAAGCCTGAACGAGGTGGTGAGGAAGTCTGCGGATAAGACCAACCGTATCAATAAGCATTACGCTTCGGCCATCAGGGAGAATTAATGCTCTTGATGTCGGATCAAGTGTTGCAAAAAGTTTATTTTCAGCAAGTACTCCTGCATTTGTAAGTGCATTCATAAGAGTTGACTTACCTGCGTTTGTGTAACCGACGATCGCAACCGTCTCTACCCCGTCTTTTTCTCTTCTTGTGCGGAGCTGTTCACGACGTTTTGCTATCTCCCTGAGATCTTCTTCAAGGCTCTGGATTCGTCTGCGGATGTGTCTTCTGTCGCTCTCAAGCTTAGTTTCACCCGGACCTCTCGTACCGATACCGCCACCAAGTCTTGAAAGCTGTGTACCCTTACCACCGAGTCGGGGGAGAGAATACTTGAGCTGTGCGAGTTCAACCTGAATTTTACCCTCACCGCTTCGTGCTCTGGCTGCAAAAATATCGAGTATCAGAGTTGTTCTGTCGATCACACGGATGTCCGTTTCGTTTTCAATGTTTCTTTGCTGCGACGGAGTAAGTTCACCGTCGAAGATAAGCAAATCAACCTCATTAGCCTCGGCAAACTCCTTGATTTCTTCAAGCTTACCGCTGCCTACATAAGTTGCTGAGTCGGGACGGTCACGTTTCTGCAAAGTCTTGGCACAGACAACTGCACCCGCAGTACGTGCAAGTTCCTCCAGCTCATCAATAGATACTTGAGCATCGTAATCATCCATATCCAAGCCGATGAGCATAGCAACTTCGGGAGACTGACTGTTTTCATGTAATTCCATAAATCAATATCCTTCCGGATTGTTTTTCTGCCATCTCCAGGAGTCTTCGCACATCTCATCAAGACCTCTTTCTGCCTTCCAGCCAAGCACCTCAAGTGCCTTTGACGGGTCAGAATAGCAGGTTGCGAGGTCACCCGGACGACGGTCAACGATCTTATAGTTAAGCGGTTTGCCACAAGCTTTTTCAAAAGCGTGAACGATGTCGAGAACGCTGTAACCGATACCTGTACCGAGATTATAAGCGTCTACACCCTTGTCCGCAAGGACCTTACCTACAGCCTTAACGTGACCGAGAGCAAGGTCTACAACGTGAATATAGTCACGTACACCTGTTCCGTCAGGTGTATCATAGTCATCACCGAATACGCTGAGACAAGCGAGTTTACCGACAGCAACCTGTGTGATATAAGGCATAAGATTGTTCGGTATTCCGTTCGGATTTTCACCGATTCTGCCACTCTTGTGAGCACCTATCGGATTGAAATAACGAAGCAAAGCTATGCTCCACTCGTTGTCAGATGCCCAGAGATCACGGAGAATGAGCTCGATCATATATTTTGTAGTACCGTACGGATTTGTTGTACCGCCGATCTGCATTGTTTCCTTGAGGGGTGAGATGTTGTTTTCACCGTAAACAGTTGCAGATGAGCTGAAAACGATCTTCTTACAGCCTGCATCACGCATAGCTTCGCAGAGTGTGATAGTTCCGCCTACGTTGTTTTCATAATATTCAAGAGGCTTCGCACAGCTCTCGCCTACAGCCTTAAGACCTGCGAAGTGAATTACTGCATCAATCTTGTTTTCTGAAAAGATTTTATCAAGACCTTCTCTGTCTCGGATATCGCACTCGTAGAATTTGAAATCCTTACCTGTAAGTTCCTTGATTCTGTTAAGAGATTCGGGACAGCTGTTGTAGAAATTATCTACGATAACTATCTCATAACCTGCATTAAGCATTTCAACGCAAGTGTGTGAACCGATGTAACCTGCGCCGCCTGTAACTAAAATAGACATATTGATCACTCCAATTGACAAATTTTCACCAATACGATATTATTATATAAGTTTTAAAACTAAATTGCAATAACAAATGAGGTTATTATGAGTAATTTATCTGATATCGGAGTAATAAAAAGCGTCCTGCAAAGGCACGGTTTTACTTTTTCAAAAGCTCTCGGACAGAATTTCATCGTGAATCCGTCCGTTTGCCCCAGAATTGCAGAGGAAGGCGGAGCACGTGAAGGTGTCGCTGTTCTGGAAGTCGGAGCAGGAATAGGTGTTCTGACTGCAGAACTCGCAAAACGTGCTGATAAGGTAGTCTGCGTTGAGCTTGACACAAGACTTCTTCCTGTTCTCGATGAAACACTTGCAGACTATGACAACATAAAGATAATAAACGGAGACATTCTTAAGGTTGACCTTCACGAAATCCTTAGTGAAGAATTCGGCGATATGCCCGTAATAGTTTGTGCAAATCTGCCGTATTATATCACCTCCCCCGTCATTATGCGTTTGCTTGAAAGCAGACTTAATATCGAATCAGTAACCGTAATGGTACAGAAAGAAGCTGCTGTCCGCCTTTGTGCAGATGTAGGAAGCAGAGATTCGGGTGCTGTGACGGTAGCTGTCAATTTCTACTCTGAAGCACAGAAGCTTTTCGACGTTTCAAGAGGTTCTTTTATGCCTGCACCGAACGTTGACAGTGCTGTTATCCGACTCGATATCCGCAAGGAAGTCCCCGTCGAGGTAACTGACGAAAAGTTCTTTTTCTCAATGGTACGTTCTGCATTCAGTCAGCGCAGAAAAACAGCTTCAAACGGCATCAGCTCAGGGCTTGGTATGCCAAAACAAAAAGTAATAGAAGCTATCGAAAATGCAGGACTTTCCGCAACAGTCAGAGCTGAAAGTCTGACGATGGAAGAGCTGGGTATCCTTTGCGAAGAGCTTTATAAATTAAAATAAAAAACACAGCAGGGATTACTCCCTGCTGTAACTATTTATATGGTGTTTTTTGCTTCTCCGTCAGGCTAAAAGGAAGTCTGACACAAGCATCAGACAGAATCCGACGAGCAGAGCGTATGTCGCACCGCGCTGACTTCCGTGAGCATGAGTTTCAGGTATCATTTCGTCGCTGATTACATAGAGCATCGTACCGCCTGCAAAAGCAAGAGCAAACGGCAGAATCGCTGAAGCAACACTTACTGCAAAATATCCCAGCAAAGTTCCCACAACCTCGACGAGACCCGTCGTCATCGCACAGATGAACGTTCTTTTCGGTGAAATTCCTGCTGAAAGCATAGGTCCGATGATAACCATGCCTTCAGGTATATTTTGCAGGGCAATTCCCCCTGCTATCAGCAGAGCTTCATTTGTATTTCCCGAACCGAAACCGACACCTGCCGCAATGCCTTCGGGCAGATTATGGATAGCGATCGCCATTACAAACAAAAGCACCTTGTCACGTTTAGCGTTCGTGGAATGTTTTTCGGGATCAATTCCTGCAAGTTTATGAATATGAGGAACAAGCTTATCCACAAGATTCAGGCAAACCGCACCAACGAAAATTCCTGAAACGGTTATGACTATCGCAAACCGTCCTCCGTATTCGAGCGAAGGTACGATCAGTCCCAACACAGCCGCAGCAAGCATAACACCTGCCGCAAACGAAAGCACGATATCGCTGAAGCGGTGTGATATTTTTTTGAAAATGAATCCGATTATTGAACCGATTACCGTCGCTCCTCCTACACCGAGTGCAGTCAGAAGAACCATCTGCATAAAAATCCCCCTTTATCACAGTATTATTATATGTCTATAATAGCACTTGTGACAAAAATAGTAAATAAAAAGGCAGGAATCTGTAACCGTTCCTGCCCTTTAAACTATCATATCAAAATATTCCGCCGTTGCATTTTCTCATCGCCACAACATTAAGTGCAATGCCGATAACAACAAAATCTATTTCTTCTTCATCTTTTCCATTACAATCTTGTACATTTCCTCTGTGGCAAAGCACAGCTTCGTTATGACATTTTCTTTTGACGGATAGCAGAAAAACGAATCTCCCAGAGTCGAGATGTCAAAGCAATCAATCGGCTCTATGTGACAGTAATCATACTCTACATGAAGGCTGTACAGACTCTGAGGCGTTCTCTGAATTCTGTACGGCTCACCGTTATGAGTACCTTCAAGAACAAATCCCTCTTCTATAGTGTGACGAACCTTTGCATCGCCCATATAGTAGTACTTCCATGCACCGGGAAGAGTGTATACACGCACATCATCTTCAAAGCGATAGGTTCCGTTTTCGATCTCCTTACGCACGTTGGCCCTTTCCCACTCGAACCAATCAGGTGCGTGTGAAAACTCTGTCTCACCTTCGAGAGCTTTCAGTTCGCCCAACTCGGTAAGCTCCCACTTCTTTCCGCATTCTTCACAGAAAAGGTGGATTCCCTTTGAATTCATCTTTGACTCCGTCATACAGTGGGGGCACTGGTAAAGAACCTTATGAAGACCCTCAGCACGGAAGCTCTCGGTTATACGGATATTGTTTTCTTTCTGCCACGTGTACTCGTCATACTGCATTTCTTTCAGGATGACTTCGTGGATTTCCTCAGCAGTCATCTGCTCAACCTGTTCTGCAGTAAGCACCTGCTTCATAGTCGCAGAAAGAGGCACCTTTCTCTTACGTCTGAAATCCCAGAACGGTGCACGCAGATAGTTTCCGTGGTGAAGGATGACAACAAGCGGAACTTTATTTCTCTTTACAAGCTGTGAAATAACCTCAGGGATGATCGAGGTTGTGCCTATGGGTGAATAGCGTGCCTCAGGATAGATACACAAGACATCTTTGAATTCACGCAAAACCTTATTACACGAACGTACAAGACCGATATCAGTAGTGTACTTTCTTTTGCAGATAGAACCGATCTGCTCCATCGCCCACGGCTTATGATAATATCCTTCAAGAGTAGCAATAGTATGAACTCTGTGAGGGAATGTCGCCTTATACTTGATAAGGAAGTCCACAAACTGCATATGGTTGCTCAGAAGAACATACGGCGGTTTAAGACCTTCCATATTTATCTTCTTCATTTTACTACCGCCTCTTATAGTTGAGACCGCAACAGTAGATGCAAGGTATAGAATAGATGTAAAAAAGAACTTCTGCCTTATAGGAAGCTTTGTAGTATCGTATTTTTTTACATTTTCCGGATAGTCAATGTAATCTTTGACATCGTTCATCAAAATCACTCCAAAAAAATGATTATAGAGTGATTTTATCATACATTAAATATCTTTTCAAGTGTCAAAACTTGTTTAAAAAACAATAATAATGTAAAAGGAGACGACCGAGGCCGTCTCCTTGCTGATTTTATATTTTATTCGTCTTCGTCAACCTTTGCTTCAGCGATAACCTTTTCAGCTACTGCTGCAGGAGCATCTTCGTAACGAGTGAATTCGAATGTATAGTATCCTCTTCCTGCTGTTACTGAACGAAGAATTGTTGAGAAGTTATTCATCTCAGCCATCGGAACTTCGGCAACGAGTTCCTGATACTTCGGCTCTTCTTCAGAAGCGCCCATACCAAGAACACGGCCGCGGCGCTTTGTTACGTCACCCATAATGTCGCCGAGGAATGCTTCAGGCATAACAGCCTTCAATGTACCAACGGGCTCAAGGATTGTTGGGTTAGCCTGCGGAACACCGTTTTTGAAAGCGATACTTGCAGCCATCTTGAATGCCATTTCAGATG
>JAZRNG010000176.1:0-28931 GCA_045648065.1 Acutalibacteraceae bacterium
AACCTCTTTCATCACACGTTTAGAATCATCCGTATCATAAATTGTAAAATGGTTCGTATAGCCGAGCTGATCTCCGTAACGGCGCAAAAGTCGGGAGCACGCTGAGTGGAAAGTACTTGCCCAGATATCATTGGCTGCATCACCAAGATGTTTTGCAAGACGGGATTTGAGCTCATTAGCAGCCTTATTTGTGAATGTGATTGCAAGGATTTCCCACGGCTGAGGTGCATCAACAGTAAGAAGGTCATACACATCAAAAAGATCAACTGTAGGGTCATTAAGATATTCACGCATAATAGCAACGTCAGTCTCAGTAGGCTCAAAATCGCACTTGTCTGAATTGTAGGCATTGCCGTATTTAATCATATTTGCAATTCTGTTGACCAGAACTGTCGTTTTTCCGCTGCCGGCACCTGCAAGAAGCAGCAAGGGGCCTCTTACTGTATAAATAGCCTCTTGCTGCTTGTCATTCATTCTTGAAAAATCTTTTGCAATTATACGGCGGCGAAGTTCTAAAAATTCGTCTCTAAGCATAATTTATGTCCTTTGTTAAATCAGATAGAAATAACCTTAGCCATCTCGTAGAGTTCCATATCGATGTGCTTCTTCATATTGAGAGCTTCGAAGATATCAAGATCAACGACCTGATCCTTCTGCATAGCAACAACTCTGTTGCCGATGCCGTCCATAAGAAGCTTAACAGCATGGTAACCCATACGGCTTGCATTTACACGGTCACGAACTGTCGGTGAACCACCGCGCTGAACGTGAGCAAGTACCATAGCTCTTGACTCAACACCTGTTTCAGCCTCGATAGCCTTTGCAAGCTCGTCTACAGAGATAATGCCGTCAGCAGGGATACCCTCAGCAACTATTACAAGGAAGTGAGTCTTACCTGTCTTCTGTGTGCGACGGATTCTGTCAAAAACATCACGCTTAAGGTCGAACTCAACCTCAGGAATAAGGATTGCTGTTGCACCTACTGCGATACCTGCATTGAGTGCAAGATAGCCTGCACGTCTGCCCATTACTTCGATAACTGAGCAACGGTCATGTGATGCAGAAGTATCACGGATACGGTCAACCATTTCCATAATTGTGTTCATACAGGTGTCATAACCGATTGTATAGTCGCAGCAAGCGATGTCGTTGTCGATTGTGCCCGGAACACCAACACAGGGGATACCTCTCTCAGAAAGGTCACGTGCACCTCTGAATGAACCGTCACCACCGATAACAACAATACCCTCGATACCGTAAGCATTACAGATTTCTATAGCTCTGCTCATACCCTCTTCAGTTGCAAATTCCTTGCTTCTCGCTGAACGAAGGAAAGTACCGCCCTTGTGGATGATATCGCACACTGAACGGATTTCCATTGGCTTGAGGTCGCCTTCCATAAGGCCCTGATAACCACGGTTAATTGCATAAACCTTAATATTATTTTCACAAGCTGTACGAACTACTGCACGAACCGCAGCATTCATACCCGGTGCGTCACCGCCACTTGTCAATACGCCGATTGTCTTCATTTCAAACTTCCTCCTAAACAGTTAAATAAATAACATAACATTCCGTATAATACACCAGAATGAAAAAAATGTCAAATAAATTAGTATTATTTACCTCAAAACAACATTTTCATTGCCAAGAACCTTTTTTAACTCATCAACCAAAGGATCATTTACATCAACAAAACGTTCAAAAGGCATATTTTTGTATTCTTTCTTATCTGCAAAATAATAGTAAAGCGGTGTCCTTCCTTCAAATATAGACAGTAGCTTTTCAGCTTGAATCTGTTCAGGACAGCCTTCTGACGGAAATCGTAAGAAAAGTCCGCTTTTTTTCTTTTTCTGTATCTGCTCGTGTGGCTTTTCTGCAGGTTTAGCTGTTTGTACAGACTCTTTCTGAGCGTCTTCGGGATTCGAAATAAACTCACAGATAAGCTTCGGTGGCTCATCGTCACGCACATCCAGCCTTCCTTTGACAACCACAACCCTACCCTCTGCAACAAGCGGCGAATTCTGTATTAGCGTTTTCGGGAAAACAACCACTTCAATAGAGCCTGTAATATCTTCAAGGTCGACAAAAGCCATTGTAGTATCGCTTTTTGTCACTTTTTTCTTGACATGAGTTATTATACCCATCGTTTTGACTCTTTCGCCATCTTTATAGACTGCATTTTCGCTATCAGAAAGATTCAGGTCAGAAACCTTAGCGCAGTGAATTTTCGCTGCCATTTCAGTATATTCAGACATAGGATGTCCTGACAAATAAAGTCCTGTAGTTTCCTTCTCCATACTCAGAAGCTCATAAAGTGGAAACTCGTCCTGATATCTGAGCTTCGGCTCACTATGATGAGCAAGGTCGCCACCCATATCAAACAGACCGATCTGACCTTCAATATTTCGTTTTTTCTTGCTGTCAAGCTCATCGATAATTTCGTTCATTCCCATTATCATCTGACGTCTGTTTGCACCCAGTCCGTCAAGTGCACCACAACGGATAAGACTTTCAACTGCACGTTTATTAAAGTCCGCACCGTGCATTCTTGAGCAAAAATCATAGAATGACGTAAACTTGCCGAGTCTTCTTTCAGCTATGATATTTTTGATAAAGTTTCTTCCGAGATTCTTAATAGCAAGAAGTCCGAAACGTATATTACCGTCACTAACAGCAAAACCTTCAAGACTTTCATTGACATGAGGCGGAAGAACTTTTATTCCGAGATTATTACACTCATTGGTATATTCAGAGACCTTAGCCGAGTTATCAAGTACACTCGAAAGAAGTGCTGCCATAAACTCACAGGGATAGTGACACTTAAGGTATGCCGTCTGATAAGATACATATGCATAAGCTGCAGCATGGGACTTGTTAAAAGCATAAGATGCAAATGACGACATATCATCAAAGATATCGTTCGCAACGTCTGCAGGAATACCTCTTTTTACACATCCGTCACACTCTACCGTACCATCCTCACGCACCATACCGTAGATAAAATTCTGCCTCTCTTTTTCCATAACATCGTGCTTTTTCTTTGACATCGCACGACGCACAATATCAGCACGTCCATATGAATATCCTGCAAGAGAACGAAAAATCTGCATTACCTGCTCCTGATAGACCATACATCCGTTTGTGACCTCAAGAATATCTCGGAGTTTTTCAGTTTTATAAACCGTATCTTCAGGATGATGACGGTTATTGATATAAGTGTCAATGGAGTCCATTGGACCCGGTCTGTAAAGAGATATAACGGCTATGAGATCTTCGATATTGACCGGTTTGAGTCCGATAAGAACTGATTTCATTCCTGCTGATTCGAACTGGAACACACCTTCGGTCTGTCCCTTGGACATCATATTGAATGTGGCTTCGTCAGCGGTACTTACCTTATAGATATCAAACTCCTTATCCTTAAGGCGTATCATTTTCTCAGCGTCGCTGATAACGGTAAGCGTTCGGAGTCCGAGGAAGTCCATTTTTAACAGTCCGAGCTCTTCAAGGGTCGTCATCGTATACTGAGTTACGGGTGAATTATCATTAAGTGCCAAAGGAACATAACTGGCAACGGGATCTCTTGTGATAACCACACCCGCTGCATGTGTTGAGGAATGGCGGGGCATACCTTCAACCTTCATTGATGTGTCGATAAGCTCCTTGATCTGCTCATCCGAGTCGTAAAACTCTTTGAACTCAGGTGATTTTTTCAGAGCTTTCTGTATGGTTATGTTAAGCTCTCTGGGGACCTGCTTTGAAACATTGTCTACTACATTGTACGGTATACCCATAGCTCTTCCGACGTCACGTATGGCAGCTCTTGCCGCAAGGGTTCCGAATGTTACTATCTGTGCAACGTGATCAGCACCGTACTTATCAATAACATAATCTATAACCTCTTCTCTTCTTTCATAGCAGAAGTCAACGTCGAAGTCAGGCATACTGACTCTCTCAGGATTGAGAAAACGCTCGAAGAGAAGATTGTATTTCATCGGGTCAATTCCCGTTATTCCGATACAGTAGGCCGCAAGACTGCCTGCGCCTGAGCCTCTGCCCGGACCGACAGGAATACCTTTACTTTTTGCATATCTTATAAAGTCATGGACTATAAGGAAATAGTCAACATAACCCATTTTATTGATTACCTCAAGCTCGTAATCAAGTCTTTCATAATACTCTGTCGGCGGATTTTCACCGTAATTTCGTATCATTCCGGCGTAGCATTGTTCCTTGAACCATTCGAAATGATCCTTTCCGTCAGGAACTTCAAAATGAGGTAATTTTGTATTGCCGAACTCAAAGTCAAAATTACACATATCGGCAATTTTCTGTGTATTTTCTATAGCCTGAGGAACATGAGAGAAAAGCTCCGTCATTTCCTCCTCAGATTTGAGATAGAACTCATCCGTCTGGAATTCCAGTGAATTTTCCTGACCGATAGTGGTGTTTGTGGCAACACATATAAGCACCTGTTGAATTTTGCTATCCTCACGGTTAACGTAGTGAGTATCATTAGTCGCAACCAAAGGAATACCTGTTTCATTTGAAAGTCTGAGAAGCAACGGTTCTATCTGCTGCTGCTCGGCTATACCGTGATTCTGCAACTCAAGATAAAAATTGCCCTCTCCGAAAACCGACTGATACCAGAGTGCCTTCTCCTTTGCACGTTCGTAATCACCTGCAGTAAGTGCTCTTGGTATCTCTCCTGCAAGACAGGCAGACAAAGCTATAAGACCTTCGCTGTGCTTTTCAAGAAGCTCCTTATCGATACGCGGTTTTGTGTAAAATCCCTCAGTCCACGCCTTTGCAACCATTGCAATCAGATTCTGATATCCTGTTGCATTTTTACAAAGTAAGACAAGATGATAACGCTCACTGTCAAGTGCATGAACCTTGTCAAATCGGGAACGTGCCGCAACATAGCACTCACAGCCGATAATCGGCTTAATACCTTTTGCCTTTGCTTTTTTATAAAAATCCACAGCGCCATACATAACGCCGTGGTCCGTAATCGCTATTGAAGTCTGACCGAGCTGAATTGCTCTGTCAAGAACATTATCAAGGCGGCACGCACCGTCAAGCAAACTGTATTCGGTATGAAGATGTAAATGAGTAAAACCGGACACGTTGTCGCCTCCCTTTAATTATCTGTATTTATCTGCTATACTGACTAACTTTGCCAGTCTGTGATTTACCCCTGATCTTGAGATAGGAACACTTAATGCTGCACCCAACTCTTTAAGAGACATATCAGGATTTTCTTTTCGGAGAATTGCAAGTTCTTTGAGCTCATCCGTAAGTGAATCAAGCCCTTGCTTTCGTTCAATTATTTCAATCGCTTCCACCTGTGCAAGACCAGCTTCTATTGCACGGTTCATGTTGGCTGACTCAAAATTCATTTTTCTGTTGATTTTATTTCTGACATCCTTCTGAACTTTAATTCCCATCAGCTGAAGACTTGAATTAGGTGCTCCCATCATCGTGAGCAGATCTTCGATATTTTCACTACCTTTAATGTATATAACGTGAGAATATTTTCTTAATATGTACTTTGCACTGAGGTCTGAATCTGTCAGAATTTTTAAAAGATCATTACTCAGCTTATTATGCTGCACAACAAACTCCAGATGATAACCTTTATTCGGGTCAGAAAGCGAACCACATGACATAAAGGCACCGCGAAGAAAAGCGTAGTAGCACTCATCGTCCTCAAAATTGCCGTGATTTATTCTGAGTGAAATCTCATTAACCGAATGATCAAAAACTTCAAGCAACTTTCTTCGTTCAGTTGCAGTCGGAACCTTCATAACCCATTTTCCGCTTCTGAGTTCTGAAACTGACACAGTAATACCTGTAATTTCAGAAACAACCGCACTTAAAGAGTCTATAACGCACTTGTAGTCCGAAGCACAAGAAACCGTACGGCTATTAAAGCTTTTACCAAAAAGAAGAAAGCCGTATGCATACGCTTTTTTCTGAGCAACACTAAGAAGCGATGTGTCAGATAATTCAGTTTTAACATCTGCTGTAAATGACATGATTTCACCTGTTATTTTTCTATATCTCTGTGTTTTATCGAAACGGAATTACCCAGATTGACGAGGCCATCCCTGATCTGTTCAGCAAAACATACGGAACGGTGTCTTCCACCCGTACATCCAACAGCTATAATGAGCTGACTCTTGCCCTCCTGTCTGTAGAGAGGTACCGAGTACTGAACAAGGTCATTGATCTTTTTGAGTAGGATCTTTGACTGTTCGAATTTCATTACAAAATCGCGTACTTCAGGCTCAAGTCCTGTACGGCACTTAAGTTCAGGAATATAAAAAGGATTCGGCAGACAACGGACATCGAACACAAGATCTGCATCGGTAGGTATACCGTATTTAAATCCGAAAGACATACATGAAATCTTCAAGGCTGAGTCAGGATTTTCAAGAAAGAGATCAACAACTCTTTGCTTACATTCAGCAACAGTAAACTTTGAAGTATCAATTGTATAATCCGCGATTGCACGTATATCATGCATAATCGCTCTTTCATGTTCTATACACATCAGAAGAGATCCGTCACATTTTTCAAGTAACGGATGCTTTCTTCTGGTCTGATTGTATCTGCTGATAATAACGTCATCCGAAGCATCAACAAAAAGAATCTTATATCTGTAATTCATCTTTTCAAGTACATCGAATGCATTTTTGAAATCATTGAGTGAGGTTTCACCGACGCGGATATCTGTCACAGTCGCAACTTTCTGATTCTGATTATGTGAAGTATTTACAAACTGTGCTATCGTCGGAATGAGGGCCGGCGGCATATTATCTGCACAAAAATAGCCGAGATCCTCCAAGGCATCGGTAACTGCAGACTTTCCTGAGCCTGACATACCCGTTACAATCAACAATTCCATTTTCCTCTCCCCTTTTTGCTACATCATTTAATCAGACTTTTTCTATCAGTCTGACCTCAGGCTCGATCACTACACCTTTTTCTCTGAGTACCGTTTCCTGAACAAGTCTGATAAGTTCCATAACGTCCTCAGATGTAGCTCCACCTTTATTTATAATAAAACCTGCGTGCTTTTCACTGACCTGTGCTCCGCCGATGCTTGCACCCTTGAGTCCGCACTCATCAATAAGTGCTGCCGCAAAGTAGCCAACGGGTCTTTTGAATGTACTTCCCGCACTCGGATATTCAAGCGGCTGTTTATCCCTTCTTCGGCCGAGAAGATCCTGCATTTTTTCTTTGATAGCTGTCTTGTCTCCCGGTCTGAGCTTCAGAAGCAACTTTATGATCACAAAACCGTTGTGCTCATAAGCACTGGTACGATAACCAAGTTTAAGCTCGTCACCCTCAAGCTTGCCGAAATTTCCGTCATCATCAATATGTGTGCACGATACGAGAACATCTTTCATCTCACCGTCATATGCACCTGCATTCATATATGCAGCGCCACCTGCACTTCCGGGAATTCCAAAAGCAAATTCAAGTCCCGTAAGCTCTTTTTCGAGGGCAAAATTGCAGACTTTCACAAGGTTCACACCTGCATCACACTCGATTAAACCGTCACCAAGATACTTAATACCTGCATCAGGTCTGCACATATTTATAACCACGGTATTGAGTCCCTTATCAGAAATAAGCATATTACTGCCGTTTCCGATAATCATCGGTTTTATACCTTCACTTTTACACTTCCTGATAATTTCTGACAAACTTTCATCTGTCGAAGGAGTTATCATAAGACGTGCTTTTCCACCGATTTTAAACGTAGTATAGTCACACATAGGTACATCAAACTCAGCTTTACATCCGAGCGATGTTGCAAATGCATATATTGATTCGAAATTCATAAAACGACTCCGTTAATAATTATTCTGCCAGAGCAGCACCGATGATGCCTGCATCATTGCCGAGAACAGCTTTGCAGATCTTTGTCTGCTTCTTAGCATACTTAGTATAACACTCTTTTTCAACAAACTCTTTGATAGGATCAAGAAGATTGTCACCTTCATTACTGATACCACCACCGATGCAAATTACATCCGGCTGGAAGATATTTACTATATTTGTTACTCCGATTGCAACATACTTGATATACTGATCAACAACCTGCTTACCTGCTTCATCACCTGCATACATAGCACTGAAAGCTGTTCTTCCGCTTGCTTTCTCAATGTCGCCTTCGCAGAGTTCCCACATCTTACTGTCAGGACACTCTTTCATCTTAGCCTTTGTCTGAGAGATAAGCGCTGTAGCAGAAGCATAACGCTCCCAGCAGCCTTTTCTGCCGCAGTTACACTGTTCACCGTCAACTACGATAGTAGTATGTCCCATTTCACCCGCTGCATCATTTGTACCGCCAAGCACTTTACCGCCTACGATAATGCCGCTGCCAACTCCTGTGCCGAGAGTAACTGCTACGAGATTTTTAACGCCGTTACCTGCACCTGCATATGCCTCGCCGAGAGCTGCAGCATTTGCATCGTTTTCAAACACGCACTTCTTACCGATTCTTTCTTCAAGAAGCTTGTTGGCCGGAACGTTATTGAAGTCAAGATTGTTAGAAAATTCAATGAGACCTTCTTCTTTATTAACTGATCCGGGTGTACCTACACCAACAAAAGAGATATCATCCATTGTAATGCCTGCATCTTCTACAGCCATATAAATTGCCTTAGCGATATCGTCAAAAATCTCTTCAGCAGGACGCGGTGCATTTGTCTTCACCTTTCCTCTGCCGATGATCTGGTAACTATCATTAACTACACCTACAGCGATATTTGTACCGCCGAGATCAACACCAATTCTGTACATTATAAATTCCTCCAAAATTAAAAATTATGCCAAATTTCAAGTTCGTCTTCTTCAGGTATAATATCGTCTGTCATACCAAGATTGTGAAGAAGCTGTCTCGCTGCATTATATCCCATCTTTTTCTGACGGTTATTCATCGCAGCAGCCTCGATGATAATTGATATATTTCGTCCGGGAGTAACGGGTACAACCGAAATCGGAACGCTTACACCGAGAATATCCATCGTCTCGCTGTCAAGTCCGAGTCTGTCATAGCTCTTCTCAGGATCCCATTGTTCAAGCTGTACAACCATATCGATTTTATCTGACACCTTAACAGAGCCGACACCGAAAAGTCTGCGTGCATTCACAACGCCGACACCGCGCAGCTCAATAAAGTGACGGATATTTTCGGGGGCTGAACCTACAAGCGTTTTATGTGAAACCTGTCTGATCTCTACAGCATCGTCAGCTATAAGACGATGTCCTCTCTTGATCAGTTCAAGTGCTATCTCACTTTTACCCACACCGCTGTCTCCAAGAATCAGAACACCTTCACCATACACTTCGACAAACACACCGTGACGTGTGATACGAGGAGCAAGCTCGGCACTCAGATAAGTGATAAGGCTTGACATACAGCTCGACGTTCCGTCCGACGTACTCAGAAGCGGTACATCATACTTATCTGCAAGTTCTAAAAACTCCGGTGCAAATTCAAGGTTTCTTGTAATAACTACCGCTACAGGTTTTTTGGACAACAGTCTTTTGATTTTCCTTACTCTTTCTTCGTCCTTGCAACTGTTAAGATACTCTACTTCTGTCATTCCAAGGAACTGTATTCGTTCAGGTGCAAAATACTTCGAATAACCAGATAAAAGAAGACCCGGTCTGTTTACGTCGGGCGAAGTAACCATAATCTCAGAAAGATCTTTCGGTGCAAAAACTGTTTCAAAACCAAGCATTTTTGAGATTTTAGAAAGAGAAATCGAATATTTAGCTGACAAACTCATCCCTCCTAAAGCAAGAATGCAAATATATTGATATATACTGCATAAGTATACTATATTTCAAAAAAAGTTCCAATACTTTTTTTGAAAAAACAAGAAAAATTTACAAAAAAACAGCCCTGCGAACAGGACTGTAAAACTATATATTAAAAATAGTTTCCGATAAGACTATTATCAGCGAATAAAAATCAAACCATACCTTATCAGAAAAGATAAGCATTACTGTGACAATCACCATTGAAATGACCGGAATTATAATCCTCATCACTTTAAATCGTGACAAAAGCATACATACGACAACGATAAGAGAGATAACGAAAGCAGCAACCAAGACTATAAAAATAACCCTGTGCAAAAGGCTAACCTGAGCCGCAGTAGCAAAAGTTACGCAGATTGTCGCACTGAAGATAAGCAATAATATAGAGAGCACAGCAGTACAGACTACTGAAGATATTAATAATCCTTTATTGACCGAAGATTTATATTTATTTTTCGACAACTCTGACAGTACCGAAACCTTCGCCTTTTCTGCTATCGGTGTGTTTTTTCTTTCCTTAGATTCGTTCTTTTCGAACTTAGGGCAAGGAACGTCAGGTGTAGCTGTATTATGCCTATAAAGCTTACAGTATCCTTTTTCACCTATGTCATCAGTATAATATCTGCAATTAAGGCAGGAATCATTCTTATTCATCATCTCACCTCTTTTTTGATTATAACATAAAAAGACTGAAAATCAACACAGTTCATACAAAACAACCCTGCCGTAATGAATCACAGCAGGGCAATTAATTATTCAAGACATAAGCTTATGAGATCGTTTACATCAGCTGTTGCAAGGCACTCCACGGTATCTGAAGCACCATAGTAAATCTTTACTTCGCCGTTACTTTCAAGTATCATTCCACCCGGGAAAATAACATCCTGTCTGAAACCGTTTTCGTTTTCAAACGGAAGTTCTGCAGCAATAAGTGGCTTATCATACATACCAAGAACCTTCGACGGATTTTCAAGGTCAAGCAAAGCAATACCAGCTACATACTGTTTCTGCCACCTGTCCTCCCAGCCGTTTTTGCCTCTCGATGTATCAAGGTGAACAGCATGGAATGTAGTGAGCCATCCATGTTCCGTTT
Source organism: Acutalibacteraceae bacterium (assembly GCA_045648065.1). Taxonomy (GTDB): domain Bacteria; phylum Bacillota; class Clostridia; order Oscillospirales; family Acutalibacteraceae; genus CAG-488. The sequence continues at coordinate 10,943 of JAZRNG010000176.1, forward strand.
TTACAGGTGGTGCTGCGGGACCGATCTTATCATTGGCAAAAGGTACATCTTCTACTCCTATCACAAGTGATGAATTTCCCCAAAACTTCATATCAGGCGACTGAGAGAGCCAGATATCAAAGGTATCTTTATGCCATCTGGAATAAACAGGCATAGGTCTTTCGAGTCTCGTATAAAGCCCGTTGATTTTCTCAGGGAACAGAACCATATTACGATTATCAGGTACAGAAAGATACTGTATATCAAATCTTTCAAAATCAGTCGTAGATGCTATTCCTCCCCTGAGGCCATGGTTAGTGTCCATCGCAAAGCAGACATAGCACACTCCGTCAATAACCGTAAGACGGGGATCATACACTCTCTGTACCTCATCATCATTCCATGAGAAGCATGGTTTATCTGAAACTTCCCATTTAACTCCATCATCACTGAACGCAAGACCGATATTGGTTCCGCAAAGCTTTCTTTCTTCGAAACTGCCGTAGTCGTTACGGAACAGCATAACATATCTTCCGTTATATTTTTCAACACCGGCATTAAAAATAAGAGCAGCGGGATACGGAATATCTTTATAAGTGAGTATCGGTTTTTCAAGTTTTTTTATAATCGGAGCTGATTTGAATGCCGGCATAGCATCACCTCTTAAAGAGCTTCTTTAATAAAACCGAGCATTTTCAGAAGAATGCCTGAAACAGTTTCTATAACAATGTAGAAATCGCCTGTGAAATGTTTGAGAACTCTTCCTACAGCATTTGTACCGTTAAGGATATTATCACTCTCGTCAATTTTCTCATATTTTGTATCTGTTTTAGTGATTGTATATTCATCAATAAGCTTATTATCATTCTCAACCGTGTATGTTTTCAGTTTGAAAGTTGTGTCCGTGAACTCCACAGTTGAATAAACAAGTTCTTCGCTCATATATTCAAAATTAAGCCAAGGATGATCAAACGGTTCATCATACATACGGTTTCTGCCGGAAGCAGATCCGGTTGTTATATAAAGTGTACCGTCAGGGTCTACCACAGCATTCTTTGTGTAATCAAGGGGTACAATTTCATTATTCTTCATATTATAAGAACGTCCGTAATAATGCTCGTGACCTGTGAAAGCAAGATCAAAGTCGAACTTATCAAGAATTGATGAAAATATACCCTGAAGGAGATAGTTATCGTTATCCTCGGCATGATGGCCTGTACCGTAGACATCGTGGTGGAAAATCGCAACACGCCACTTTGCATCAGGATTCTCAAGTACCGCTCTTTCAGCTACATTATAAGCTGCAAATATATTGAAAGAAGTAGTGTTGAAATTAACAAAAAGCACATCGCCGTAACGGTAATAATACTGATTACCGAAAACATTAGGAATTATGCTCTGATATTCATTCGGGTTGTTTACATAATGTCTGTAAAGATAACCCTTCTTGTCGTGGTTACCTATACAAGTAGACATGGGGATATTGCGAAGAGCCTCGGGTGCAAGTGCACCAGCCCACTCTTCAGATGAATCACCAGCATTCGTCTGATCACCACAGGAAATGATAAAGCTCGTATCATCATTATATTTAAGAGAATGATTGAGCAAAGTGTTCCAATTAGTTGCATTTTCATAGCCGTAACCGTCATCACCTGCTCCAATCTGAATATCACTTATGAGTATCGCCTTGAAAGCATCATCAGAAAGAGTTCTGTAAAATTCGGGAGCACTCCAGGTATTCTTATCAAGAGAATATGTGTAATAATACTTAGTATTCTCTTTAAGACCTGTAACAGTCACACGGTTTGTCTGATAGCCGGACTCTGCAAGAGTAGCATAACCCTTGAATTCAGCATAATCAGTCATATCGAAGTTTTCAGAAATTCTCACTTTAGGGATTTCAAGCCTGACATCCGAATGCCAGTTAAATCCGAGTTCTGTGATATCAGCGCCGGGAGTAAGAGCGATTTTAGTATTGTCCCCTTTATTTGCCTCCCAATAAGCGTCCCATTCAGCCTGAGTCATAGTATAGTCAGGCAAAGTCTTTGCATTTACAGTAATGCTAAAGACTCCTAAAAGCATCGACAGCGTAAGTAATACCGCTAAAATACGTTTCATATGAATCATCCTTTCACGTTACTAATTCAGTAAGAGAATTATAGCAAACGAATTTTTGAAAGTCAACTAAAAACACCCTCACAGATCGTGAGGGTGAAAAATTACTTGAGTTTCCACTTGTAACTAAGTCTGTAATTTTTGACATAATCTCTGCCATATTTTGCAAGATACATAAGCAGGAAATCACTTTCGGTAAACGTATGTGCCCACAGACGGTCCTGAGTATCTTCAAGATATTTCTTTTCAAAAGTATTTCTCTTGAACTTGACTTCTTCCATGGTCTGAGTATCAGACTGATACTTATATGAAATATGCAACTGACCGTTTTCTGTAAAATCATTAATACCGACAGTTGAAGCTTCATCCTTGAGGATTGCATTTTTCTTTAGTGCAAAGTTTGAAGGTGTACAACTGTTAACAAGCTCATGATCGTATATAACGTCAATCGTAGACTGAAGTTCTTCGGGAGTTTCGGTCGGATAGCATAAAAGGAAAGTGCAGAGATTCCAGAGTCCGGCATCCCTTGAATCAGAAAGTATCTTCTTTCTGTAGTTCAGATCAATACCCTTATTGATAAGCCTCATAATTCTCTCAGACTCTGCTTCGTAGCCCCACATAAAGAATCTCGCTCCGGATTCATAGAGGTTTTTGAGAACCTCAGGAGTAAATGCTTTTTCAAGCCTTGCAAAAGAATAGTAATATATCTCAATATTTCTTCTCTTTATTTCTTTTGCGAATTCGTTATAGAATTTTGGCGGCACAGCTTCATCGACGAAAGTAAAGAGTTTGCTGTTATACTTTTCAGAAAGATATTCAACCTCATCGACTGCTCTTATGACAGATTTCATATCAAACTTCTGCTGTCCTGTGTAGAAATCGCAGAACGTACATTTTCCCCAGTAGCAACCTTTACCGAGCTGAACAGGTATAACCGTTTCGGGTGAAAGGTACTTGCCGAAATCATATGAATCAAAATCAGGATAAGATACGCTGTCGAGCTTTAAAAGAGGTGCACGCTCATTGGTGTGCACTTCACCGTTTTCATCCGCATAAACAAGAGAGTGGACATCCTTGATATCTCTCTTTCCAGCGATGTACTCTGCCAATTCTACTATAGCCGTTTCACCGTCACCTATTGAGAGATAATCACAGTATTCCGAGAAAATCTGCGGAATTTTCTTAAGGTCGGGTTCAACCTTGAAAATATAGTTTCCGCCGATGCTTATTTTGGCATCAGTATATTTTTTTAGAAGTCTTGCAAGAGTAAGACCCGGCACAAGCTGACTGAGGTCAGTAATAGAAAGCCCGATAAAGGAATACTCCGAAAAATCAAGAGTTTTAATCTTATCTTCAAAATAGGGCAGAAACATATTTACATCAGCATTTTTACACTGATAGTCAACATCCTTGAAATCATATGTAAAAACCGAATTTGCAATAAAATTATCAAGCATTATCCTCGACGGAGCAAAAGGAAGAGATGCTATATCAAGAGCTGAAAAAATTACATCCTTTGCTTTGAAAAGCTTCTCGGCATCATAAAAAAGTTCCTTTGTTTTAAGCACCTTCATTGAATACTCAAGTTCATCAATGACAGTCTGGATATTTTCACCGTCAAATTTGAAATAATCCTCAATTATCTTCTTTCTGACCTGAGCAGTTTTAACTCTTTTAGTATTTATGTCATCACTGAAATCAGCAGACGGAAGCATTGCCTTTTCATCTGCAAGAAAACTTCCTGCATCTTCAAGGCATTTTTCCATGTATTCTTTTGTCAAAATATCGTTAAAAAACTCAACATTGAAATCGTATGTTTCAGCCTGAAAGCCTGCATTTTTAAGTTGACCCGTAAGCAATGCACCTGCAAGATACGGGCTGACGGGATACCACTGCGGTACCGCTGCAAAAAGAAACTTCATCTGCTTTACTCCTTTGTAAGCTTTGACTTTTTAGTAAATCGTATTCTCAGCGCTGTCTTAAGATAAAGAGCTGTCTGCTTTGCAGAGTTTTTGGACTTACCCTGCTGTCTTTGGTAGCATTCTACCGCAAACTCTTCAAACTTATATCCTCTGCGAAGAGGTACGAGAACCATTTCAAGAAGAAACGGAAAATTAAGTTCCTGCCAGTCTGACTTCATATAAGCTTCAGCAGGAGCCGTCTGCACGGGACTCGTAAAATCAGTCATATCTGACAGATACAATACCCTCAGAAAAACCTGAGAAAGTCTGTTGAGTACTTTTCGTGTTTCGTTGTAGCCGTGAAAGCTGTCTTTTTTCAGCCATCTCGATGTCTTTGATACTACATCAGGCTTGAGCTTGACACGCCGTATCATTTCCGGTATACACTCAAGGCTTATCGCAAGATCACCCGGAAGAAGCATAATATGAGATGACTCAGACGCATCAAATCCGTCACGTATAGCTCCGCCGATATACGGTCGGGTCTGTTCAAGTCCGCAGACCTTCTCTCCGTATTTTTCTTCGAGTAACGAAATCGTCTTATTGCAATCTTCGGACACATTCTTTGGCTTGACCATAAGCACTTTGCTTATATCGTCATTATCACAATTCTCCATTATGAACTCAACGGTTTTTATTAAGGACTCCGTTTCATCCGTTGTGCCTATTATTATTGTTACTGAACTAAATTCCATTAATTTATCGCCTACCTGAATTCGGGACAAATACGTTTTTCTGAACGATATGACGAAACATAATCGCATCCGTACTTTGAAAGATACAAAAGAAGATGGTCGAAATCAGAAAATACGACCGCCCAGAGCGAATTTGCATTTTCATCAAGGAAGGAAAACTGGAAATCACGTCTGAGAGTCCTTCTGTCCTGCTGAGATACTCCGTCAATAACATCCTTAAAAACAGTATAAAACTCACCGTTTGAAGAATAATCAACTATTCCGTTTTCACCCGGCTTCTCTTTGAGCAATGAATGCTTTTTGAGAGCAAAATTAGAAAGAGTACAGCTTGGGATAATATCTCTGTTATTTCTGATGACATCCATAGTCTGTCTGATTTCATCTAAGGTTTCCGTCGGGTAGCCGAAAATGAAGAGACCGTTATTCCAGATTCCTGCTTTTCTTGCATCCTTAAGAATATCAAGTCGTTTTTCTACGTCGATTCCTTTATTCATAAGTTCCATAATACGGGGAGATTCGCACTCATAGCCCCAAAGGAAAAGACGCGCTCCTGCACGGTAAAGATTTTCAAGCACCTCAGGTGTGTAGCCTGTTTCGAGTCTTGCAAAAGAATAGAAGTTGATTTTAAGACCCGCTTCGACTATAGCCGTTGCAAGTAAATTATAAAACTTCGGTGGAATCGCCTCGTCAACAAACATAAACTTCGAAACGTGATATGTTTTTACATAGTGCCTGATTTCTTTAATTATTCTGCCGATGTGCTTCGGGCTGTAACTCTGCTGACCGTATGCATAATCGCAGAAATTACACTTACCCCAATAGCAACCCTTTGAAAGCTGAATCGTAAGAGTCGGGTCAGGGGTAAAATACTTAGACAGATCGTAATCTGAAAAATCAGCATAAGCCAATTCATCCATATCAATCTTTTCACAGGAAAAACCTGTGGAAACAACCGATCCTGACTCATCCATATAAACTATGTTAGGCACCGCAGAAAGCTCAGCTTCGCCTTTAAGATAAGAACAAAGCTTCGGTAAAGCAAGTTCACCATCACCTATAACGAGATAATCAAAATAGGAAATGAATATCTCGTCAAATTTCATCATATCCTCATAAATCTGCGTCGCATAATTACCGCCTAAAATAATCTTTGCTTCTGTTTTTTCTTTCAGCATCGAAGCAAGAGTGAAAACAGGAATGAGCTGACTAAGATCAGTCATGGCTATAGTAACTATACTGTATCCCTCTGCTTTGATTTTATCGGTATATACATCAAAATAGTCATAGAACATATTGACATTTCTGTCCTGCGACTGAATTTTAATATTGTTCCAGTCAAGATTGAGAAGAGGGTTTGCAAAGTAGTTGTCAAAGTCTATTTCATTAGGTGCATACGGCATTGACACAAGCCTTAATGCAAGACGGATAATATGCTTTGCTTCACTCAACTTTTCAGGATTGTAGAAGTCTTCCGCATCCCTTGTGGTTCTGACTGCATTCTCAACATTTTCAATGATATACGGGACTTCTTCGCCGTAAGTATCATAAAACTTTTTTATGGTTAAAAACTTAAGACAGCGTGTTTTTTCGTCATAACTTCCACTTTTCTCTATTTCTGAAAAATCAGCAGAAGAAAGCTCGGCAGAAAGATTTTCAAGTATCTTTCTCGCTTCCGAGTCACAACGTGTTACCATTTCTTTAGTAAGCAGATAGTTAAAAAACTCTACATTAAGGTCATGTGATCTTACATCAAAGCCTGACTTTTTTAACTGACCTGCCAAAAGCGGCACAGCAAGGTACGGCGAAACCGGATACCATTGCGGTGGCTGAATCAGAAGTATGTCTGACATATTATTCCTCCGAATACGTGATGATCTCACGTGGATTGACAAGAAGTGTAGCACTGTAACGTTTACCGAACCAGATGATCTCACGTGCGTACTCTGCCCATGATGAAATCTCCTTATGTGCTTTTATGTGAAGAGTACAGTTTTTCCTCAGAAGCACAGGGTCGGCATTTTCGTTAGCAGCTTCAAAGTATTTATAAAAATTATATCCTGATTTTATCTCAACTTCGCTGACATCAGGAAGTCTTACGAGAGTTTTCTGATAGTCGAAAAGGTTATCAAAGATATCTTGTTCGATATCAAACCTTTCAAGAAACACCCTTATTTCCTCCCAGAAAACGTCACTGTGATAAACCATTTCGAGGAAAGCACCCTCCTCAAAATACCAGCCCGTTGTGCCGAACACATCACGGTTGTATGTCCAGTCAGCTGTTTTCGTATCTGCTTTTCTTTCATAAAGAGAAACAAAAAACTCATTCAGGAACCCTTTATTCTCTTTATAGATGAAATCAAAAAGGCTGTTGTAAAGGTCATAATAAGACATACCTTTTTCAAGGTGAAGATAAATCGCAAAATAACGAAGCAGACCAAGATGATGGAAGGTCTGAAGAATGACTGAAAACATACAGGCCTTAACCCAATCTGACTTAGGCATACTCGCTGTCTGCGTAATAATATCGAAATACTCCGAAACACCGTTGAATTCGGGATTGTAATGAATTCCGAGCAAAGGTATACGTGAAGTTTTGATACCGAACTTTTCCTGATACTCAGGATCACCCATAGGTGCATTCGGATATACCTGACACTCATAGACCGTCATTGAGTTATTCTGTCCTGAATCAAGAAGGCGGCACATACCTTTACAGAAGCTCTCATATGTTTCTCCCGGGAGACCGAGAATAAGCTCTGTATAAGTCGGGATCCCCGCCTCATCATACCTTGCATCAAGGGACGCAAAATGTTCAAGAGTAAGATTCTTTCTGCCGATATTTTCGAGTGTCTTTTTATCAAGAGACTGATAAGCAAGTGTGACTCCCTTATCAATGTGGTTTTTATTAAGAAGATAGCCTGCTTTGAAAACTGTTTCGTCGCTTTCTTTTGCATAGCAGGGTTTAAATACATCAGGATAGCCGTATTTTTCCTTCTGTTCGATAACATATTCAGCTATCTCAACATCTCTTTCCATTATGCCGAAATTAGCATCTGCACAGTAGCAGTATTTAATCTTATTTTTAGCGATCCATTCTATTTCGCTTTTGATTTTCTCCATCGGGAAAGGACGGATTTTCTTGGTAAAGCACCATTCACAGTAACTGCAGCCGTAAGGACATCCTCTGTTTGTTTCAAGTGTGGCATGGAACTCCTTGTCAGGATTTTCCTTCATAATATTGTCAAAGATACCGTCAACATAAGGAGATGGATAAGATGCAATATCACACGGATGTCTATCCTGTGTAGTGACATTTCCGTCCTCAGCCCTGAATGATAAGTTCGGTACACTATAAAGGCTTTCACCATTTATAAGAGCTTTCAGAAAGAGTGCGGTTGTCTCCTCGCCTTCGTTATGCATAAGAAAATCAATGAATTCAAACTCATCAAGAAAGCTGCTTCCGTGTGGAACGCTGTGTCCACCGAATATGATCTTAACTGACGGGAAGCGTTTTTTCAGCTCCTGTGCAAGAATTTTGTTATACTCAATATTCCACGTAAAGCAGGAAAATGCAACAAAAGACGGGTTATCAAAACGTTTTAATACATCTTCAATCTTTTCACGCATTACGACTATATCAGGAATATCGTAATGCTTCATGATTTCTTCATCGCGTTTGAGATAAGCTGCTATACAGCCTACAGAATACGGGAGGAATACAGGTGATGAATATGACACACCTATCTGGACGAGATAAAACTTTTCTTTCATCACACCGGTCCCCTTTCATTAAATCAGATTTCTTTTATATCATCCTTGTAAGATGACCAACCCATTCTGCCGTACCAGATTACGAACTTGCCGAAATCCTGCCAATCTTTAACCGGATTACTGTCACGCAATTTAAGGGTATGTTCCTTCTTTTCAAGAGGATGTATATCATTTACGTAAACATCTTTAAGATAGTTGTGAATATCATATCTGAGATTTACCGTTTTTTCTTCATCAAACGGTGTTCGGATAATATTCTTCTGATAAGCTAATAAGTCTTCAAATATATCCTTCGGTATGCCGTAGTTTTCGAGATACGGTACGATCTCTTCGTAAAACTTATCAAGCTGAGATATTGCATTGAGAACGACGTATTCGTGGTCATCCCACACGATTTCTCCACACGGTTCAAACAAGAGCTTTCTGTTTGTAATACCGAGTGACAGCTCATCCGCATGGCGTTTTATATCATTATAGAGCTTTGAGATAAACAAATCCGGATTATTTTCAAAATAATCAAGTGCTCCGTCATAAAACTTTTCGTACGGTACACCCATCTCATTGTGAAGATAAATTCCAAAAGCTCGGATAAGTCCGTTACCGTGCAGAGCCTTTGCCATATAATAAAACGTAGTAGCTCTGACCCACTTTTCGCGGCTCATCGAATTAGTTTCGACAACGATATTGTTATACTCAGGTACACTGAAAGCTTCATTATTGAAGTGAGGACGGATAATTTCCGAGCGTACTGTCCTGATACCGAACCTTTCCATATAGTCTTTCTGACCCATAGTTGCATTTGGAAGAAGGATACAGCCGTATACTTCGAAAACAAAGTGCTGACCTATCTCAAAAAGCTTACCTACTCCTTCGATGAAGCTTTCATAAGTTTCGCCCGGAAGACCAAGTATCAGCTCTGAATAAGTCTTCATATTAGCTTTATTGTAAGTGGTCAGAAGATTTTTATAAAAATCAAGAGAAGTATTCTTTCTGCCGATATTTTTAAGCACCTCAGGTGACATACTCTGAAAAGACAGAGTCGCACCTATTCTGTCAAATTCACAACGCTTGAAAATCTTAACAATTTCAAAAACATTTTCAAAATTATTTTTTGCATAGTTCATTCGCATTCTTTCGGGATAGCCTGTTTCCTCTTTGGCTTTTGCGAGTTCATTTGCTATCTCAAGATCACGTTTGAACATTCCGAAGTTTGCATCAGCACCCCACACGAAAGCAATCTTATGTTCGGACATCCAACGGATTTCAGCCCTTACTCTTTCGATCGGGAAAAGGCGTGTTTTAGCCTTGAGCAGACCCCAGTCACAGTATGCGCACTGATTAGGGCATCCTCGGCTTGTTTCAAGAATCGCGTTGAATGTAATGTCCGGATTTTCCTCGACAACCTTATCAAACCAACCTTCAAGATATGGCGACGGATAGTCAAGTGCAGACTGCAGTTTAGTCTCTGTTCGGATAAAACCTCCTTCAGGATTTCTGAAGGAAATATTGCAGACATCATCAAAGGCTTTTCCGAGACAGTATGCTTCAAGCAGTTCTCTTGTCGTATCTTCTCCCTCACCGTGGCAGAGGACATCTATATAATCAAACTCCTCAAGCATTGAAAAATTATCAGGAATATCATGACCGCCGAAAACGATAAGACAGTCAGGATATCTTTCTTTGACAGCCTTTGCAAGAAGCTTGTTATACTCTGTGCTCCAGCAGTAGCAGGAAAATCCAACAAAAGACGGGTCATCGAGTCTTTCTACTATTGTGTTAACATCTTCACGAAGAAAAACAAACTCTTTAAACTGACAGTGTTTCTTTACGATTTCACTTGTAAATGCAGAAGCAACAAGGATACCTGCCGTATAAGGCAAGTAAGCATTCTGTGTTTTCGAGCTGGCTGAAACATCAACCTGTACGAAGTAAATATTCTTCATCTGCACTATCCCCTAAGTTACATAATTAATCGATTTATTATATCACCACGATATATTGATGTCAAGAAAACAACAACTGCATATAAAAAAGAAGACCCCGGAGAGCCTTCTTTTGAAATCATTTCCATATAAACCAGATAAGAAGATATCCTGTCGTAACTGCGGCAAGAGTGAAAGGAATGCCGTATTTCATAAATGTAGTTGCCTTTACCTCATATCCCTCTTTACGGAGAATTCCGATACCCGTGATATTTGCACTGGCGCCGATAGGTGTGAGATTTCCACCGAGTGTTGCACCGCACAGAAGTCCGTAGTAAAGAAGTTTGAGTGATTCACCCTCAAGACCAAGACCTGCACCGATTGCAGGAACCACGGCAAGCATGGTAGCTGTGTAGGGAATATTGTCAATGAATGCTGAAAGCAATACTGACATCCAGACGATGATTGTATATACAAGGAACAGATTACCCGATCCGAGACTTGCAATCGCATTACCTATAACCTCAACAACACCTGCTGCCTCAATACCGCCGATTACAACAAAGAGACCTGTAAGAAGAACGATTGTATAATAGTCGATTTCCTTGAATGCATTCTTTACTACTTCCTTGTTTTTCTTGACAAAAAGCTCTCTGATAAGACCCACAACGAAGAAAGCGATGCAGATAATACCGTTTGTAATATCAGGCTTTGTAAGCTGACCCGGTTTAGCATTATCTGCATACGGGATGAATGAAACTGCTATAAGTGCAACTATAGTTCCTACAAGAAGGATCGTCGGGAATTTATCTTCAACAACTGTCTTGGATTCAAAAGTGATCTTTCCCTTCTCTTTACGGAACATAAAGAGAATTATAAGAGCACTGACAAGTGCACCTGCCTCAACAACCCAGAACATACCGGGTTTGCCGTTATCTACAAAGAATGACGAGAAGTCAAGATTTGCCGCTTTGCCGAGAAGGATTGAAGTCGTGTCGCCTACAAGAGTTGCAGCACCCTGAAGATTTGAAGAAACTGCGATACAGATAATAGCAGGAACAGGTGACGTATTTACCTTCTTGCAGAAAGCAAGAGCAACAGGCGCGATCATAAGAACAGTCGCAACATTGTCGACAAAAGCTGAAACGATTCCTGCAAACAGAGAAATAGTAAAAACTGCCCATTTCATATTTGGCATCTTTGAAATCAGAAAATCTGACATCAGCTGTGGCATCTTCGACTCAATAAACAGATAAACAGTACCCATCGTACCTGCGATCATCATGATTACATTCCAGTCGATTGCTTTTAGCATATCCATAAATCCGTAAGCATATGTTCCGTCTGCCGTTGCAAAAAATCCCTCTCCGAACAAGTCAGGCTTGATAGAAGCAATAATTCCGAGTGCAACGAAAATAATAGCCGACGTTACTACGATATGAGGTCTTATCTTCTGAAAAATCAGCATCAGAACATAAGTTATCGCAAAAAGAATTAATGCGACAATTGTGATTTGGTTCATTTAAATAACTCCATTTTCTGTGGTAAGATTTGTCTGCACAAAAAATCCACCTTACAAGAAGGTGGATAATAAGCTTCGGAAAATCAGGAAAAACCAATAACCAAAACGCAACTCATAACAAATAGAGTTAGAAACTCTATGACAGACTCCACCACTTATTCTGAGTTGCAAAAGTAGTATATCTTAAACTGTAATTCAAGTCAATACTTTAAAGCAATAAATTATTCATTATTGAAAACAGGATAAGTTCTTCTGTATACCGAATTAATTTTTCTGAAATACTGTACATCGACAGAATCAATAGTTTCTCTTGTAGTTCTGAAACGCCAGTTTTTCTCAGGCACACTCGGAATATTCATTCTCGCATCGCTGCCAAAGCCGCACATATCCTGAAAAGCAATTACGGCAGTATTGGATGAAGATCTCCAAACCGACTCTATGACCTTACGGCAACTCTTTGAATAATAACCACCGTCTCCCCAGTTATCTCCCTCAAAGCCGACATAATCAAGTGCAAAACGTCTCTGACGCTCATCTGCTTCCCAGAGCCAACCAAGTATAGTATTATTATCGTGTGTGCCGACGTAGTTTACAGAATTCACGCCTGAATTGTGCGGAAGATGAGATGAATCTCCGTCAGGATCAAATCCAAACTGAACTACCTTCATTCCCGGAAAATTTGTATCCTCAAGCAGCTGAACAACATCCTCGCCGAATATTCCGAGATCCTCAGCGATAATAGGTGCATCAGGATACTTCTCAAAAACCTTACTAAAAAAATCCATACGAGGTCCGATTGCCCAGCTTCCGTTCTTTGCAGTTTCACTTTCAGCAGGAATTTCCCAGTAACTTGCAAATGCTCTGAAATGATCAATACGTACTACATCATATGTTTTCAAAGCAGAACTAAGACGTGAAAGCCACCATTCATATCCGTCAGCCTTCATCTTATCCCAGTCATACAAAGGATTACCCCAAAGCTGACCGTCCTCTGAAAAATAATCAGGCGGAACACCTGCAACCTTATTGGGTTTCAGAGTTTTTTCGTCTATTTTAAACTGACCAAGATTCGCCCAGACATCAACGCTGTCCATCGCAACATAAATAGGCATATCACCAATAACAGCAATTCCCTTTTTATTTGCATACGCTTTTATTTCATTCCACTGTCTGAAGAACACATACTGAACAAAACGCCAGAATGCCGATCTTTCCTCAAAATCATATCTGTGTTCGCGGATAAACAGATCATAATGAGAGTATTCATCCTGCCACTCCCACCAAGGTTTTTTATCGTTTGCTTCTTTTAAAGCCATAAAAAGAGAGAAGTCAACCACCCACGGATTTTCATTCTCAAACTTTTTAACCTCAGCGGCCGTCTGAGCATCAATATCAGAAAAAGCCTTTTTGAGAAGTGCAAGTCTTTTCTTACCTGCGAATTCATAGTCTGCGGTATATGGAGATCCGTCATAGATGTTTTCCTCAACATCTTCTCTGCTTACAAAGCCGTCTTTCATAAGTTTTTCCGGATCGATAAACATATAATTGCCCGCAAACGCAGAAGACGAACAGTAAGGAGAATTTGCATCATCGACAGGATTGAAAGGTAAAACCTGCCAGTAACCAAAACCCATTTCTTTAAGTTTATCTATGAAATGAAGACAGTTTTCGTCAAATACACCTACACCGTAACGGGATGGAACAGATGATACGTGCATAAGCACCCCTGCGCCTCGTTTGTTTAACATAGAACCATTCCTTTATGTATGATTTAAGTAAAAACACTCCGAATTAACGGAGTGTTTTTTATTGCTAAGTATTGAATTAATACTTGAAGTTTTCGTATCTTACGTGTGAAACACCTGATGCATCAGCAGACATAGCGATGAGCTTTGAAAGCTGAACCTTCTGATTCCATTCAACAACAAGGCTTACAAGGTTACCTGTTTCAGCGTTAACTGTTGCAGTAACTATTGCATTTGAGTAACTTTCCTTAATTACTGCACTTGCGAATGTACCGCCGATTGCACTGTAGATAACAGAAGCTGTCTTATGGTCGTAGTAACCCTTATCTTCAGAACCTACACAGATACCACACTTATCAAGAGCTGTATTCGGAGCTGTAGTCGGGTTTGACTTATCAGCAGCACTTGAACCACTCTTAAGCTTGAGTGTGATCACGTAGTTGTCACCTGACTCCTTACAAGTAGCAGCTGTAACATCAGAAGCTGAAAGTTTGCTTACGTTAAGGAAACTAACATCTCCCCACTTGCCCTTTTCAACTTTTTCTGTGTATTTGTTTTCTTCGCCGATGCCCATAAACTGGTAAACAAGATCCTTCATAGCCTCAAGACCTGCAGAACCTTCCATCTTTGCATTGTCAGTTACACGAGACTTATCGTAACCCGGCTTTGCACTTACTGCCTGTGAGATAACTTTATTGTAATAATTAAGTGTTGCAACACCGTCAGCCGGCTTTGCTGAACCCTGAGTTGCGTTACCTGCATTGCCTGCGGGAGCGTCGCCTGTAGCATCGCCTGCAGCGTCGCCTGTAGCGTCACCTGTGGCGTCACTTGTAGTATCACCTGCAGCGTCGCCTGTACCGTCATCTGTAGCTGTACCGTCTGTTGAAGAATCGAGACCGCCCTGCTCGTCAAGACCTACTTCATCAAGACCGCCTTCGTCAGAAGAACTGCCTGCAGCGGCATTAGCTGCTGCCTCTTTCATAGCATTTGAATAAGTCTTAACGCCGGAAGAAACAGAACCGCAAATAAGTGCTACACAAATAATTGCCGTAATAGCTGAAATTATAGTTTTCTTAACCATGATATACTGCTCCTTTCAAAAAGCATATTTATATTTTCATTATACATTCAATTTTTGTAAAAGTAAAGAGTATTAAATAATTTTTTGAATAAAATATGGTTAAACAAGAACTTTGGAGAGAAAATCCTTGCATCTTTCTGTTTTGGGATTTGTAAAAAAATCATCAGGTGAGCTTTCCTCGATCATTTTACCACCATCCATAAACACAACTCTGGTGGCTGCTTCCTTAGCGAATCCCATTTCATGGGTAACAACAACCATTGTCATACCCGCTTTTGCAAGATCCTGCATAACCTCAAGTACCTCTCCGACCATTTCAGGATCGAGAGCAGAAGTCGGCTCGTCAAAGAGCATCACTTCCGGATTCATAGCAAGTGCACGGACGATAGCAACTCTCTGCTTCTGTCCGCCTGAAAGCTGTGACGGGTAAGCATTGGCTCTGTCAGCCAGTCCGACTCTCTCAAGAAGGTCCATTGCCTGTTTTTCAGCATCAGCCTTGCTCATTCTAAGAAGCTTGATCGGACCAAGAGTGAGATTTTTAAGAATTGTCATATGAGGGAAAAGGTTAAAGTGTTGGAAAACCATTCCCATACGCTGACGGTGAAGGTTGATATCTACCTTATCGTCTGTAATATCCACACCATCAAAAATAATTGAGCCCTTAGTCGGTTCTTCAAGAAGATTGAGAGAACGAAGGAATGTAGACTTACCTGAACCTGACGGTCCGATTACAACTACAACCTCACCTTTTTTTATCTCGGTGGAAACTCCGTCAAGTGCATGAAGCTCACCGTAAATTTTATAAAGGTCATTAACCCTGATAAGAATGTTATCGCTCACTGTTACGAAGCCTCCTTTCGAGTAATTTCAGTAAGTACGAGAAGATCATAACGATCACGAGATAAATTACTGCTACCGTGATAAGTGGGAAAAATGCTTCGTATGTTCTTGAGCGAATGAGATTTCCGACGTATGTGAGATCCTTAAGTGCAACATAACCCGCAACTGATGTCTCTTTGAGTAAGACGATAAACTCATTACCCAATGCCGGGAGAACATTTTTGAATGCCTGCGGAATGATGATGTATATCATTGTCTTAGGATAGTTAAAACCAAGCGAACGACCTGCTTCAAGCTGTCCCTGGTCAATTGACATAATACCTGAACGTACGATTTCAGCCACATATGCGCCTGAATTGATACCAAATGACAGTATAGCGGCAACAATTCCGTTTCGTGCAGATGAGAATATGATGTAATACATAATCATCAACTGAACTACAACGGGGGTACCTCTGATGACGGTAATATAAACATTGCAAATGCTGTTAAAGAACTTCAGAACGAAATCACCGAAAGTTCTGCACTTTCTTCCCGCAAGAAGCTTGTCATATGATGAACGTACAATCGCAATAAGAAAGCCGAGAACCACACCGATAATAACAGCAAAAAATGATATTTCAAGTGTAACTCCGAGACCCTTTAAAAGCTGAAGCCAACGATCATCGGTGACAAATGTCTTTCTGAAGCTGGCGGCAATTTCCTCAAAAAAGGGTTGCGAACTTAAAAACATAAAATCCATAAACATAATCCTTTACAGTCAAATATGGAGCACTATGTGCCCCATATCTGTATTATAAAATCAATTATTCTTTTACGATAATTACCTGTGTAGCTGTTGTGTAAGAATCTGTAAAGTTAACTGACTCAAGTCTTTCCTCTGTAACTGTCATACCTGCCATACCGAAATCAGCCTTACCGAGAGTAACCTCGTTGATGATCGAATCAAACTCAACATCCTTGATTTCAAGATCATAGCCAAGGTAGTCACAGATTGCACGAGCAAGCATTGCGTCAATACCTACAACCTCTTCATTTTCATAGTACTCATACGGTTCAAATGCAGCGTTTGTTACCATAACAAGCTTACCCTTTGAACGGTCAACATCTGCAGGTGAAACATAAGGACAAGTACCCTTTGTATCGTCACCGATAAAGTTTTTGATGATCTTATCTACAGTACCGTCTTCCTTGAGTGCCTTAAGAGCACCGTTGATATCAGCTGTGAGCTGTGTGTTTTCTTTTGCAAGGCAGATTGCATACTCTTCAACTGCAAACGGATCATCAAGAATCTTCAAGCCTTCATTTGCAGCCACGAAAGCCTTTGCAGGTTCATTATCGATGATAACGCAGTCTATCTTGCCCTGAGAAAGAGCGAGAACAGCGTCAGCACCCTTACTGTATCTTTCGATTGTAGAACCTTCTTTTTCATAGTCAGAAGCAAAGATATCGCCTGTTGTACCGAGCTGAACACCGATTGTTGCTCCCGGAAGATCGTCAACGCTTGCTACTTCTTTGCCGCTACCGCCGCAAGCTGCAAGTGAAAGAACCATTATAGCAGCAAGTGCTAATGCTAAAACTTTTTTCATAATAAACTCCTCCATTTATTTTATTACAGTTAAAATATATCATCAAAAGCGATTATTGTCAACAAAAAATGAATAATTATTCACCACATCTGATCTTAAATACCACTTTAAGCACGTTTTCGCTCTTTTCGTGAAGAACGTTCGGCATATGTGCATCTTCTTCAAACAGAATTACGCACTGCTCACCGCCGAGAAGAGTATAACCCATAGATTCACCTGTATAAAAAGCGATGTCACCGCCCTTTGAAAATTCCTCTGATACCATTGTGAGTGTTTTCGTATCTGCCCAATGAATTTCTTCTTTGCCGCCGTCAAGCACGATCTGCAGATCGATATACTTCTTATGATTTTCAAACTTTCTTTCACCATTATTCGGTTCAGTATCGTAACGGCTGACAGCCGCAAAGAGATCATCACCGTGGATGTCATATCTGCCGGGGGCCATTTCAGTTTTGCGGAAACTTTCAAGGAAATCCACAATATCCTGAGCATATGGAATTTCAGCGTATTTTGTGAGTTTGTCGATCGTTGTTACTATCATACTTATACCTCAGTTCTTAATTGATTTGTATTGACATTGCAAAGTCTTGCATAAAGTCCGTTGTTTATAAGAAGCTCTTCGTGACTTCCCTGCTCTGTTATCCTGCCATCTTCAAGGACAATTATCTTATCAGCTTTCATTACAGTTGAGAGTCGGTGTGCTATGACTACAACCGTCCTGCTCTTTGAAAGCTCGTCTATCGCCTGCTGAATAAGAGCTTCTGTTTCA
>JAZRNG010000177.1:0-2281 GCA_045648065.1 Acutalibacteraceae bacterium
CTCTTGAGGTTTCTGCAGAGGAAATTGAGGAAGCTTTCAATGCTGTCGAGCCGAAATTTGTTGAAATCATTGAAAAAGCTGCTGTCAACGTAAGAGAGTTCCACTCACGTCAGGTAAGAAACAGCTTTATTCTCAACGAAAAAGACGGAGTTGTTATCGGTCAGAAGGTTCTTCCGATTGAAAAGGTCGGACTTTATGTTCCGGGTGGTACAGCTGCTTACCCTTCAACAGTTCTTATGGACAGCATCCCTGCAAAAATCGCAGGTTGCCGTGAAATTGTAATGGTAACTCCTCCGAATGCAGAGGGCAAGGTTAATCCCGTTATCCTCGCTGCTGCTAAGATTGCAGGTGTTGACAGAATTTTCAAGCTCGGTGGTGCACAGGCTGTTGCTGCTCTTGCATACGGTACAGAAAGCGTGCCGAAGGTTGATAAAATCGTCGGCCCCGGTAATGCATTCGTTGCTGAAGCAAAGAAGCAGGTTTTCGGTATGGTTTCAATCGATATGATTGCAGGACCTTCTGAAATCCTCGTAGTTGCAGACAAAACGTGTAACCCGAAATTTGTTGCTGCGGACTTGCTCTCTCAGGCAGAACATGATAAAATGGCAAGTGCTGTGCTCGTCTGCGATGATATGGACTTTGCCGAGGCTGTAAGTGCAGAGCTTGAAAGACAGATTCCGCTTCTTCCCCGTGAAGAAATCGCAAGAACGTCTATCGACAATAACGGTAAAATCATCGTTGCCGACGACCTTATCAAGGCTATCGATATCGCAAACGAAATCGCTCCTGAGCACCTTGAACTCTGTATGGACAACCCGTTTGATTACCTTGATAAAATCAAGCACGCAGGTTCAATATTTATGGGCAAGTACTGTCCCGAGGCTCTCGGCGACTACTTCGCAGGACCGAATCACACTCTTCCGACAAGCGGAACAGCACGTTTCTCAAGTCCGCTTTCCGTTGACGATTTCGTAAAAAAGACACAGTATACATACTACACAAGAGAAGCTCTTTCAGCTGTTGCTGAAGACGTCGCATTCTTTGCAGAAAAAGAAGGTCTTTCAGCACACGCAAGAAGCGCAACAGTAAGATTTGAGGAAGACTGATGAGCAGATTTTTTAGTTCGAAATATTCATCCCTTGAGGCATACACCCCCGGTGAACAGCCCAAGGATATGAAATACATAAAGCTTAATACAAACGAGTCTCCGTTTCCCCCTTCACAGAAGGTAACGGAATACGCAAAGGCAGAAAGTGAAAAGCTCAACCTTTATTCTGACCCCGAAAGCCGTGTGCTTACACAGACAGCAGCAGATCTTTTCGGAGTAAAGTACGAAAACGTGCTTATGACAAACGGTTCAGACGAAATACTCAATTTCGCCTTCATGGCATTCTGTGACGTCGATAAAGGCATCGCCTTCCCGTCAATCAGCTACGGCTTCTATCCTGTTTTTGCAGAGCTGAATCACATCCCGTACAAGGAAATCCCCCTCAAGGACGATTTCAGCATAAACGTTGAGGACTACTGCAATATCGGAATGAATATCGTAATCGCAAATCCCAACGCTCCGACAGGACTTGCACTCAGCGTTGAAGACATCGAGAAAATCGTCACAACAAACAAAGACAGCGTTGTTATCATCGACGAGGCTTACGTTGATTTCGGTGCAGAGAGTGTTATCCCTCTTACAAAGAAGTATGATAACCTTCTCGTGACCCAGACCTTCTCAAAGTCACGCTCACTTGCAGGTGCAAGACTCGGTTTCGGAATCGGTAACGAGGCACTGATTGCCGACCTGAATACAATCAAGTATTCAACCAACCCCTACAATGTTAACCGTATGACCTCTGCTGCAGGTATTGCCGCTCTTGAGGACAACGATTACTATATGAACAACTGCAAAACAATTGCAGAAAACAGAGAGTACACAAAGGCTGAACTTGCAAAGCTTGGCTTCGAAACTCTCGACTCAAAAGCAAACTTTATTTTTACACGCTGTGATAAGATAAACGGCGGTGAGTATTACCTCACACTCAAGAAGATGGGTATTCTCGTCCGTCACTTCACAAAGCCGCTTATCAGCGACTATGTCAGAATCACCATCGGCACAAAGGAGCAGATGGATGCACTTCTGACGGCTACAAAAGAAATATTGGGAGTGAAATAAATGAGAACAAGTGAAATTAAAAGAGACACAGCTGAAACAAAAATCAGCCTTACTCTCGACATTGACGGCACAGGCAAAAGTGAAATCGCGACAGGCTGCGGTTTCCTTGACCAT
>JAZRNG010000178.1:0-9134 GCA_045648065.1 Acutalibacteraceae bacterium
AGTGCGAAGAATGCAGCCTGGAGAATTGTGTTTGTTCTCTTACCCATACCAACCTTCTGAGCGAGGTCGATAGCGTTAACTGTGTAAAGCTTGATGTTGTTCTTAGCGATGTACTGCTTTGTTTCAGCGTTCATCTTTTCACTGAGCTCAGCCTTATCCCACTGACAGTTGATGAGGAATGTGCCGCCCGGCTTAACGTCGTTAACCATCTTGAAGCCCTTCTCGATGTATGAGGGGTTATGACAAGCAACGAAGTCTGCCTTGTTTACATAGTACGGGCTCTTGATAGCCTTATCACCGAAACGAAGGTGAGAAACAGTGATACCACCTGTCTTCTTTGAGTCGTACTGGAAGTAAGCCTGTACAAACTTGTCTGTGTGGTCACCGATGATCTTGATTGAGTTCTTGTTAGCACCAACAGTACCGTCACCGCCGAGACCCCAGAACTTGCACTCGATTGTGCCTTCTGCAGCTGTGTTCGGAGCAGCCTTCTCTTCAAGTGAGAGGTAAGTAACGTCGTCGTTGATACCAAGTGTGAAGTGAGCCTTCGGAGCATCCTTTGCAAGTTCATCATATACTGCGAAGATGCTTGACGGAGGTGTATCCTTTGAACCGAGACCGTAACGGCCGCCGATTACCTGGATGCCTGACTTACCTGCTGCTGCAAGAGCTGCGATAACGTCGAGGTAAAGAGGTTCACCGATTGAACCGGGCTCCTTTGTTCTGTCAAGAACAGCGAGCTTCTTACATGATGCAGGAACAGCCTCTGCAAACTTCTCAACTGAGAAAGGTCTGTAAAGACGAACCTTGATAAGACCAACCTTCTCGCCCTTAGCAAGGAGATAGTCGATAACTTCTTCTGCAACGTCACAGATTGAACCCATAGCAACGATAACGTTCTCTGCGTCAGCTGCACCGTAGTAGTTGAAGAGCTTATAGTCTGTACCAAGCTTAGCGTTAACCTTGTCCATGTACTTTTCAGCAATTGCGGGAACTGCATCATAGTACTTGTTACAAGCTTCACGGTGCTGGAAGAAGATGTCGTCGTTCTCGTGAGAACCACGCATTACAGGATGCTCAGGATTAAGAGCACGTGCACGGAATGCGTTAACGGCATCCATATCGCACATTTCCTTGAGGTCTTCGTAGTCCCAGATCTCGATCTTCTGGAGCTCGTGAGATGTACGGAAACCGTCGAAGAAGTTGATGAACGGAACACGGCTTTCGATAGCTGTGAGGTGTGCAACTGCACCAAGGTCCATAACTTCCTGTGTGTTTGTTTCAGCGAGCATTGCGAAACCTGTCTGACGACAAGCGTAAACGTCTGAATGGTCACCGAAGATATTAAGAGCATGAGAAGCTACACAACGAGCTGATACATGGAAAACGCTGGGAAGAAGTTCACCTGCGATTTTGTACATGTTCGGGATCATAAGAAGAAGACCCTGAGAAGCTGTGTAAGTTGTTGTCATAGCACCTGCTGCGAGTGAGCCGTGTACTGTACCTGCAGCACCAGCCTCTGACTGCATTTCTGCAACCTTAACTGTTGTGCCGAAGATGTTCTTTCTGCCCTGTGCTGACCACTGGTCAACATAGTCTGCCATGGGGCTTGACGGTGTGATAGGATAAATACCTGCAACTTCTGTAAACGCATAAGATACGTGAGCAGCAGCGGTATTACCGTCCATGGTTTGTTTCATTCTTGCCATTTTGCTTTTTCCTCCTTAGAGTTATATTGATAAATATAGCAATTTATTTTACCACCGTAAATAATAACACTTTTAACGCAAGATGTAAACATCTAAAGCCTAAAAAAGTTTGTCAAATATGGATTTTTATTCATTATATTTTTTGTGTAAGTTGTTAAAATATTGTCATTTTTGTAATTTCTTTCAGCTTTTATGCAAACGAACATAGATTTATCGTGCCAAGTGCCGTGTTTTTTTCCTTGACACTAAACAACATTTATGATATCTTAATTAATAATGTAATAAAGAACGGCTATGACGAAGACAGTAGGCACTGTGCGAAGCCTCAGCGAACCGGGGATGGTGTAAGCCCGGTGCGATGTACACCTTGCTGAAAATCACTTCTGAGCTTCGGGCTGAAATCAGTAAGCTCTGACGGTTGTCCCCCGTTAAAAGGAACGCATATTATAGTATGTTGAATAGGTGGTTGCGAGTTTTCTCGTCCTGTTTCACACGGGACGGGTTTTTTATTTGTTCCTATTCAAAAAGGAGTGTATTGAATGTATAAGAAAGTTCCCGCCAACATGAACTTCGTTGAACGTGAAAAGGCAATCGAGAAGTTCTGGGCAGAAAACAAGATCTTCGAAAAGACTTGTGAAAAGAAGGGTCCGTCTTACGTTTTCTATGACGGTCCGCCGACAGCTAACGGCAAGCCTCATATCGGTCACGTGCTCACACGTGTTATCAAGGATATGATCCCCCGTTACCGCACAATGAAGGGTTACCAGGTACCCCGTAAGGCAGGTTGGGACACACACGGTCTTCCTGTTGAGCTTGAAGTTGAAAAGCTTCTCGGTCTTGACGGTAAAGAGCAGATTGAAGAATACGGTCTTGAGCCGTTCATCGAAAAGTGTAAGGAAAGCGTCTGGAAGTACAAGGGAATGTGGGAAGACTTCTCATTCACAGTCGGGTTCTGGGCGGATATGGACGATCCGTATGTTAGTTACCACAACACATTTATCGAATCAGAGTGGTGGGCACTCAAGCAGATTTATGACAAGGGTCTTATCTATAAGGGCTTCAAAATCGTTCCCTACTGCCCCCGTTGCGGTACACCGCTTTCATCACACGAGGTTGCACAGGGTTATAAGAACGTCAAGGAGCGTTCGGCTATCGTTCGTTTCAAGGTTGTAGGCGAAGATGCGTACTTCCTTGCATGGACAACTACACCGTGGACACTTCCGTCAAACGTTGCACTTTGCGTTAACCCGAAAGACGAGTACGCTAAGGTAAAGGCAGCAGACGGCTTCACTTACTATATGGCAGTTGAGCTTCTTGACAAGGTTCTCGGCTCACTTGCAACTGAGGATGCACCTGCATACGAAATTCTTGAAAAGTATCTCGGGACACACCTCGAAAGAAAAGAATATGAGCCTCTCTTCGCTTGCGCAGGTGAAGTTGCGGCAAAGCAGAAGAAAAAGGGCTTCTTTGTAACTTGTGACAGCTACGTTACAATGTCAGACGGTACAGGTATCGTTCACATTGCTCCCGCATTCGGTGAAGATGACTCAAAGGTCGGCAGAAAGTATGATCTTCCGTTCGTTCAGTTCGTTGACGGTTCAGGTCATATGACAGACAACACACCGTTCGGTGGTCTCTTCGTAAAGGATGCTGATATGCCTATCCTTCAGGATCTTGAGGACAGAAAGCTTCTCTTCTCAGCTCCGAAGTTTGAGCATGACTATCCGTTCTGCTGGCGCTGTGACACTCCGCTTATCTACTATGCAAGAGAGTCTTGGTTCATCGAAATGACTAAGGTTAAGGATAACCTTATCAAGAACAATAACACAATCAACTGGATTCCCGAAAGCATCGGTAAGGGACGTTTCGGCGACTGGCTTGTTAACGTCCAGGACTGGGGTATCAGCCGTAACCGTTACTGGGGCACTCCGCTTAACATCTGGGAATGCGAATGCGGTCACAGACATTCAATCGGCAGCATTGAAGAGCTCAAGAGCATGTCAGACAACTGTCCTGATGACATCGAGCTTCACCGTCCGTACATCGACGCTGTTACAATCAAGTGTCCTGAATGCGGCGGTGAGATGAAGAGAGTTCCTGAAGTTATCGACTGCTGGTTCGACTCAGGTGCAATGCCCTTCGCTCAGCACCACTATCCGTTTGTAAATAAAGAACTCTTTGAGTCACAGTTCCCTGCAGACTTCATCTCAGAGGCTGTTGACCAGACAAGAGGCTGGTTCTATTCACTTCTCGCAATCTCAACTCTTATCTTCGACAAGGCTCCGTTCAAAAACGTTATCGTTCTCGGTCACGTTCAGGACGAAAACGGTCAGAAGATGAGTAAGTCAAAGGGTAACGCTGTTGACCCGTTTGATGCACTTGAAACCTACGGTGCAGACGCTATCCGTTGGTACTTCTATACCAACTCAGCTCCGTGGCTCCCGAACCGTTTCCACGGCAAGGCTGTTACTGAGGGTCAGCGTAAGTTTATGGGTACACTCTGGAACACCTACGCTTTCTATGTTCTCTATGCAGACATCGACGAGTTTGACCCGACAAAGTACGAGCTTAAGTATGACAGCCTTTCAGTAATGGACAAGTGGCTTCTTTCAAAGCTCAATACAATGGTCGGCACTGTTGACAACAACCTCGAAAACTACAGAATCCCCGAAGCTTGTAAGGCACTTCAGGAGTTTGTTGACGAGATGAGTAACTGGTATGTCCGCCGTTGCCGTGAGCGTTACTGGAAACAGGAGCTTGATGAGGATAAGATCAACGCTTACCTCACACTCTACCACACACTCGTTACAGTTGCTAAGACAGCAGCTCCGATGATTCCGTTTATGGCTGAGGACATCTATCAGAACCTTGTATGTTCAGTTGATAAGGACGCTCCCGAAAGCATCCACCTCTGCTCATTCCCCGAAGTCAACACAGACTTTGTCGATGCAGAGCTTGAAAAGAATATGGACATCGTTCTCAATATCGTTGGTCTCGGACGTACAGCACGTAATGGTGCTAACATCAAGAACCGTCAGCCTCTCGGCTCAATGCTTGTAAACGCAGGTGTTGGTGTCAGCCTTGACGGATACTATGCAGATATCATCAAGGAAGAGCTCAACGTCAAGGAAATCACATTCGTTGACGAAGCAAACGACCTTGTAAGCTACAACTTCAAGCCGCAGCTCAAGACACTCGGACCGAAGTACGGTAAGCAGCTCGGCGAAATCCGTAACCTCCTCACAGAGCTTGACGGAACAGCTGCAAAGAAAGAACTCGACGCAAACGGATGCATCAAGCTTGCAATCAGCATCGGTGAAATCGAGCTCACACCAGACGATCTTCTCATCGAAACAATTCAGAAGAGTGGTCTCTTCTCTGTTTCAGACTTCGGTGTAACAGTTGCAATCGACACAGAGCTTACACCTGAGCTTATCGAAGAAGGTTTTGTACGTGAAATCATCAGCAAGATCCAGACAATGCGTAAGGATGCTGACTTCAACGTAACAGACCGAATCATCATCTCAGTTTCAGGCAACGACAAGATTGCAGAGCTTATCACAAAGAATAAGGATATGATCTTCACAACAGTTGTTGCAGAAGAAATCGTTACAGGCGAAGCACTCGGCACTACAGCTGAATGGAACATCAACGGTGAGAAAGTAACTCTCGGTGTTAAGGTCGCTGAATAATTTAATAAAAAATAAAGAGCAGTAACATCTCAGTGTTACTGCTCTTACTTTTTCATTTTATTGACAAAAATTTTTAACAGTCTATAATTAAGCGTATACAACAAATCCCAAAGGAGACTTAGTATGTTTAAAAGTATTATGTCGGTTTTTCTGGTAATTTCAAGTTTTTTCAGTATTTTTATCACGGAAATCAGCAGACTACCTGAAAACAAATATAACAGCGATATTGTTTTTGAAAGCATATCTGCTGACGAAACAAAAATCAGCAACGAAGAAAATCAGAAATGCCGTGATTGGTTCAACAAAAATCTGCTTCTTACAGAAGGATTCGACGAGCTACCGTATGACTTTACGGTCGGTGGCAAGAAACTGAGCAAGAATCTAAACGACTGGGACATCTCCGTCGGTGAAGAATGTGACACCGGTGATATTTACACAGGAGGGAAAACTTCTTTTATAACTCTCCGACACAAATCAAGTTCACTCGTTGCTACGGTAGAAGCTACGATTTATGAAGAAAACGCAACCTGCGAGTGGACGATTTATATTAAAAACGATGGCGATAAAAATTCGCCCGTAATCAGCAATTTCTATGCTGCCAATACCGCAATAGAAATAAACAAAGCTGAACTTTACTTTTCAAAAGGCAGCAAAGATGAACCTTACGACTTTGCATTGATGCAAAAAAATCTGACTGCATTCCCCTCCTCTTTTACGAGTGAGGATGGCAGAGCTACAGACACTTATCTCCCGTATTTCAATATCAGCGGCAAGGAGTCAGGAATCGTGCTTGGCGTAGGCTGGACGGGTCTGTGGAAGACAGATATCAGTAGTATTGCAGGAGAAGTGAACCTTAAAGTAAAGCAGGAGAAGTTCAAGGCCTATCTTCTCCCCGGTGAAGAAATCCGTTCGCCTCTCGTTTCACTCAGTTTTTATGACAACGAAAACCCCCTCAAAGGATTCAACACTTTCAGAAACTGGATAAGCAACTGTGTTTATCCCGAAAACATACCAGATACAATGACAATGCTTGAATTTTCAGGTCCTATGCATACTCAGACTGCAGAGGAGCTTTTCGCAGCCGCTGACGGTTACGGTGAAGAGGTCTATGGTAAGGTCGATTATTTCTGGATGGATGCAGGCTGGTACAAGTACAACGAAGGATGGCACGATTCAGTCGGCTCATGGGTTGCAAGCCCTGAGCGTTTCCCGAATGGCATAGGCGAAGTTTCAGACTTTGCCGCGACAAAAGACTGCGGTCTTGTTCTCTGGTTTGAGCCCGAAAGAGTCTGCAAGGATTCTCTTTTCTACATAAAAGGAAAGGAGCACGACAAATGGCTCATCGAATTTGAAGAGGAAGATAACATTATGTGGAATCTTGCAAATGATGAAGCTACCGACTACCTGATTGAATACATTTCAAATTTCCTTAAAGATAACGGAATTTCAATCTACAGGCAGGATTTCAATTTTTCACCTGACTTCTTCTGGAAACAGGCAGATAAGGCATACTACGACGGCAGAACGGGCATAACGGAAAACCACTATGTTTCAAACCTTTACCGATACCTTGACGGTCTTTGCGAAAACGTTGACGGATTGATTATTGACAACTGTGCTTCAGGCGGCAGAAGACTTGACCTTGAGATGACACGTCGCAGCGTTCCAGTTTGGCGCAGTGACTACAACTGCAATCCTCACGAGGATATCCTTGAAGCGACACAGTTCCAGACATTCGGACTTTCTTTCTGGCTTCCGCTTTCCGGAACGGTTACATACAGCGAATCAGAATATGCGGCACGAAGCTCTATCATGCCTCTGACCCTTGAAACTTTCGGCACGATACACGGTGAGCACTACGGAGAATACATCGATCAACGTTCTATGATGAACGAATGTTACTATCCCCTTTCGTCAGGAAGTTACTATTCTGACAGAATGCTTGCGATGCAGTATTCCGACTACTCTGCACAAAGCGGTATGGCTCTCATTTATAAACGTGCAGATGTTACTGACAGTGAGTACACGGTAAGACTCAACGGACTTGATCCCGAAACAATTTATAATGTATACGACTACGATGCACCTGAAACCGTATACGAAATGACAGGCGAAAAGCTTATGACCGATGGCATCAGTCTCACCCTCCCTGATGGCGAAAAAGCATTTATCATAATGTTTTCAGCAAAGTAAATTATAAATTTTATATTAAATAATGAGCAGTAATGATTTAAACGTCATTACTGCTCTTATTTGTATTAAACATCTCGACAAATTCGGGTTTGTCGAATTGTTCGAAATTATTTTGTAGGGCGTGACGCTCGTCGACACGCCGTAAATTTTAGTAGAATATCGGCACGTCGTAAACGTCGTGCCCTACATTTTTGATTCAAGCGAGTATGTAGGGGACGGGTTTCCCGTCCCGTCAAAGTTTGTACAAAAATTAGCTACTCTTATTCTCTCGTACACAATATCACCACCGTTGAGTTATGATATTATTATACGTAAACCAATTTGGTATATTGACATATAAACCAAAACGATTTATAATTATTTAAAATCTTGAAAAGGTTGTGATTTTATGCCGAGCCCGGAATACTTTAATATGATGAATCAATTAGAGAACATACGCCACGAACAGCAACGAACCGCTGATGCGCTTAAAGGAACCGGTAGTACGGGCGGTAGTGCAAGATGGGCTTTCTCATTCAATAAAGCCATAATAGCGATTATTGTAATATTAATTTTAGGCGGTTTATCATTCTTAACAATTATAGGTTACGGTTTCCTACTTGAATTAACAACCTAAAGAGCCGTAAGATTCAGCAGAATATCGGCACGTCGTAAACGTCGTGCCCTACACACTCAACTGAAGTCACGTATTATATTTCAGCATCGCAGACCCTCAACTATTCGTTATTATCTCTTATCTATTATCTGCAAAGGCATCGCCTTTGCTCTACAACCCCGAATTTATCGATATCTTCACAAAAAAACGACGGCAGATTGCTCTGCCGTCGTTGATTATTTGTTATCTTACGCTCTCGTAAAGCTCTACGAATTTACCTGCTACATTTGATGCTGTGTGCTCACCGAAGGAGATAAGGCACCATGTATCTGTATCGAATTCGTCGTCTTTCTCGTCGTATTTCATACCTGCCATTACGAACTCAGGATCGGGCTCGATATAACCGATAGCGTCGTTAGCAAGGTCAAAGATGATTGTGTTCTCACCGAACATCTCACGGTATGAATCATACTCGAAGTTCTCAAGACCCTTGCCACCCTTGAGCATTTCACCGTAGTGTTCGCCCGGGCTGATAAGAACGTTGAGTGAATCACCGAGTTCCATATAACCGCACTCTGTTACTTCGTAGTACTTGCCTGTTGTGTTGTCATAAAGGAAGAAGTAATCTGTGATACCTGACTTACCGATGATGTCAAGAAGAACGTTTGAAACCTCGATAATATACTGAGAATGCTTGATGTTGAGAAGAGGCTTAACTGTTTCTTCTTCAACAGGTGTCCAGCCTTCGTACCATACTGTGTAGCCTTCCTGACCCTCATACTCAGCAACACCAAGGAAGTCACCAAGCTCGAAGTTAAGAGCCTTACACTCTGCTTCTGTCAATTCCATACCAAGAAGGAAGTAGCCGATTTCACAACCGTAACGTACAGCTCCTTGGTATGTGCTGAGCTGAAGTGGGGGATTTAGATTATAACATGTGTTACT
>JAZRNG010000179.1:0-6074 GCA_045648065.1 Acutalibacteraceae bacterium
GTAGACCAGACGAAAATTACCGAGGGACAGACCTATGCGTTCAGACCGCAGAAGTAAGCTTACGGTAAAAGAGGTTGCAATTTTCGCTATGCTCGGTGCGCTTATGTATGCTTCCAAGGTGCTTATGGATTTACTTCCGAATATACATCTTATAGGTGTATTTATAATAGCGTTTACGGTAGTTTACAGAAAGAAAGCTCTTTATCCCATATATATATTTGTGTTTGTTACGGGTCTTATTTCAGGATTTGCCACTTGGTGGGTGCCGTATCTTTATATCTGGACAGTACTCTGGGTGGCGGTAATGCTTCTGCCCAAAAGAATGCCTGAGAAGATAAAACCGATTGTTTATATGGTTATATGTGCTCTTCACGGCTTTTTATACGGAATACTTTATGCACCGTGTCAGGCACTCATTATGGGACTTGATTTCAAGGGTATGCTTATCTGGATAGGCTCAGGTTTGTATTTTGATCTTATTCACGGTATAAGTAATTTCTTCTGTGCACTGTTGGTAATACCCATAGTGAAGATATTGAAAATTGCAGAAAAAAGCAGATAAAACAACGAAAATCCGCCGAGATATCGAATCTCGACGGACTTTTTGCATTTATAAATTTTTATTTTAGATTAATAATTTTCTTTTCTCATCTCAAAGTAGCTCTGAGGATGGTTACATACGGGGCATACTTCAGGAGCTTTTTTGCCGATTACGAGGTGACCGCAGTTACGGCATTCCCACATAATTTCTTCACTCTTCTCGAAAACAGCCTTCATTTCTACGTTGTTGAGAAGTGCACGGTAACGCTCCTCGTGTGACTTTTCAATAGCAGCAACCGCTCTGAACTGAGCAGCAAGAGCTGTGAAGCCTTCCTCTTCAGCGTCCTTTGCAAAACGGTCGTACATATCTGTCCACTCATAGTTTTCACCTGCAGCTGCAGAAGCGAGGTTTTCGGCAGTAGTGCCGAGTTCACCGAGTGCCTTGAACCAGAGCTTAGCGTGTTCCTTTTCGTTGTTAGCTGTCTGCTCAAAGATAGCAGCGATCTGCTGATAGCCTTCCTTCTTAGCTACACTTGCAAAGTATGTGTACTTGTTTCTTGCCTGTGGTTCGCCTGCGAAAGCTTCCATGAGATTTTTCTCAGTCTTTGTTCCCTTATACATAATAATTCTCCTTTTATATGATTTTATTTCAGCGGAATCTCACAGAGATTTCTCCGCTTGTCAACGTGATTTTGTTTCCGTCTTTTTCGACGATCAGACCGCCTTTTTTGTCTATATCTACTGCTGTGGCGGTATGAGAAGTACCGTTCTGAATGTAAAAGATTTCCTTACCGAGTACATTCGAGTTGCTTCTGTACTCGTCGATGTATTCTTCAGGGTTTTTGAAAATAAGATCAAGGATGTTATTGACAGCTTCAGCCGTCAGCACGTTACGGTCAATGTTTTTGCCGAGTGAACCTGCGATGTCACGCAACTCATCCGGAAAGTCAACGGTTGAAATGTTTATTCCGACTCCTATGATCAGTTTGCTTATATCAGAGCCCTTACTGACAGCTTGTACAAGGATGCCGCAGACTTTTTTGTCATCGATATAAAGATCATTTACCCATTTGATTTTCACATCAGTATCTGCAACTTTCCTGACAGCACGGGATACAGCGACTGCTACTGCACAGGTGATACCCGTAAAATCAAAATCGGGAGAGCTTGTATCGATCGCGAGAGAAAAATAAAGTCCACTGTCGTGGGGTGAAAAAAAGCTTTTGCCCTGACGGCCTCTTCCGTTAGTCTGCCCGTCAGAGACCACAAGAATACATTCGTTTTCAAAAGAAAGCTCTTTGGCGACATCGTTGGTCGAGGTAACTGTATCGTACACGTATACCTCAACGGGATTTTTTATCAGTGAGCTTATTGAATCTTTACTAAGCATTATGCACCTCAAAGAAAATCTATAAGATAATAATATCACAAACTTTTTTTCTATACAAGCACACAAGCGATTTTTTTGAATAGAATGTATTATTATTATGTATTTACTTTATCGGAGGTCAGAGTTATGAAAAGTGACTGCTTCTATTACGGTACATATACTCCGGAGGGATTTTATTCATTGGCACAAAAGCAGGAATTTTCAACGGATAAAAATCTGACAGTTAACAGTTACTCACTCTCTTTGAAGCAGAGGCTTTTTTCAGAGATTAAGACAGAACTTGAAAAAAAGGGATACAACTACATTGACTTTCGTTCAGATGACAAAAGTCTGGGTATTTACAGCAAGGATGCAGGTATTCGCATAGCAGACGGGACATATTATGATGCTGATGAGGATGTCATATTTCTCGGAAATGCGTTGACGGAGTCTGCACAAAGATGCATTGACAGGCGTGAAAATGAAGTGAGAAGAACACAGCGTTTCCTGTCAGCCTGCCGCTACATAAGTAATGATATGATCCGCATAGATTCTGAAAATATTGATATGATGAAAATTAACCGATTTGCTGCACGGCTGTGGTCAGCGACAGGAGGTACGCTGAAGGGCAGCGTTGGTACGGAACACAAACGGTTTGTGACCTGCTTTACACCTGACGGAGTGGAGCTTAACCTTGATGCATTTGATATATATTGTGACAACGTGACGGTTATATGTGAAAAGTCGGGAGCGTGTGCTGCAAGGATCGTAGACAGAGTGAGAAGGTATGCCCTGAGTGCAGGATATGATGTCATAAGTTGTCTATGCCCGATGAATGTCAGCAGGGGACCTGAGCATCTGATAATACCTGAACTGAAATATGGGATTTTCGTATGCAAACACTATCATAAGGGAGATTTTAAAAGAAGCAGAAGAGTCTTTTACGGGAGATTTCTATCTTCTTCGAGTGAACAGACGAGACACCGCATGGATTTTAGTATGAAAGCATACAGACGGTTGATGCAGGAAGTTTTTTTCTCACTTGAAGAGATAAAAAAGTGTGACAATGAGCTTGAGAGCCTTGCTGATAATGAGTTTGCAGAAGAACAGATAGGGAATATATTACAGTTATTGTTTGGTTCTTGATTTATTTCCATTAAGTGATATAATTGTAAAAAAAGGAGGAATTTCTGTGAGAAATATAACCAAAAAGATTGTTTCGATTTTAGTGGTGGCAGCTCTTTGCCTGAGCATTGTGCCTTTTGCTATGGCGGCTGACAATAGCAGGATTATATTAAGAGGAGATGTAAACGGTGACGGCTCAGTAAATGCTTCTGATGCTCTTAGCGTTTTACGTAAATCTGTAGGCTATAATGATGCCGATTTCAATGCCGGCAGAGCTGACCTCGATAATAACGGCAAGGTCAACGCAAGTGATGCCCTACGTATTCTTCAGATCTCTGTGGGTTCAGATGATCCTACCACATACTCAAAGAATGAAGTGATTAAGTTTTACGCAGATGCTCTCGATGCAGTGGCATACAGCGAGATAAGTGTCTATTATGAGACATGGTACAAGTCAAAGATGGTCAATGACGACGATTCAACCGACTACGTTGAGTTTGATATCAAAGATGATATGGAAGTGGACTTCAGTAATGGCTACAACGATACAGAATTTTCGATTTATGATTTCTGCCCAAGTACACATATAGATTCGTCACTTGTCAAATCTGCGAAAATTACAAAAGTAAACGGTGGTTATCAGGTAGATATCACGTTGGTTGAGGATCAGGCAGACTTCGATGATTATGTTCCGCACAAGACATATCCGTACCTTCTCAACTATGCAGACTGCTCTGAAAGCGGACTTGACGGCTACTATGCAACCGACGGTACATCTTCTTTCCCCGGTTCACAGATCAGAGCAACAGTTGTAGATGGTTGCATTGAGAAAATTGAACTTACAATTCCGTTTGAGATGCATATGACTCTTTATCACGACGACTATGGTGCTTTTCAGGTAACTGAAAACGGAAAGCTTGTTGATGTATACACTTTTACGGCTGAATAAAATACATACCACATAAAAAAGGGGTTCCTACGGGAACCCCTTTTATTATTCATCAAATTTAAATGATCCTGACAGCAATGTTACGTGATCCTTATCAACAGTGAGCAACCCACCATCGGTTGTCGCTGTTTTCTTTGTTCCGTCCTCAAACCAGAGTGTACACGGACATTTAACAACGGATGTCACGAATGAAATATGACCTGCCATCACAGCGAGCTCACCCTCAGTACCGCGAACATCAAGCTTAGTGATCTCATCGCAGAATTTGTTCCCGTCAGGGGAGGCAACCGTAAGCTTAAATGTACTCATAATTTATGCCTTCTTTGCTTTTTCTACGGCTTCGTCGATCGTACCGACGAAGAGGAATGCAGATTCAGGTAAATCGTCGTGCTTTCCTTCGATGATTTCTTTGAAACCACGGATAGTTTCGCTGATAGGCACATACTTGCCGGGGAAACCTGTGAATTTCTCAGAAACGTCAAACGGCTGAGAAAGGAAACGCTGAATCTTTCTTGCTCTCTGAACGAGGAGTTTGTCCTCATCTGAAAGCTCGTCCATACCCATGATTGCGATGATATCCATAAGTTCGTTGTAACGCTGAAGGATTCGCTGTACCTCTTTGGCTACCTCGTAGTGTTCTTTACCTACGATTTCAGGTGAGAGGATACGGCTTGAGGATTCAAGCGGATCAACTGCAGGATAGATACCCTGAGATGCGATGTTTCGTGCGAGAACCGTAGTCGCATCAAGGTGTGCGAATGTAGTAGCCGGAGCAGGGTCAGTAAGGTCATCGGCAGGTACGTAAACAGCCTGGATAGATGTGATAGAACCCTTCTTAGTAGATGTGATACGCTCCTGCAAAGCACCCATTTCAGTAGCAAGTGTCGGCTGATAGCCAACAGCTGAGGGCATACGGCCCAAAAGTGCCGAAACCTCACTACCTGCCTGTGTGAAACGGAAGATATTATCAATGAAAAGGAGAACGTCCTGACCTTCATTGTCACGGAAATATTCAGCCATTGTAAGACCTGAAAGGCCGACTCTCATTCTTGCTCCCGGAGGCTCATTCATCTGGCCGTAAACAAGAGCTGTGTTCTGAAGAACGCCGGACTGCTTCATTTCGTTGTAAAGGTCGTTACCTTCTCTTGTTCTTTCACCAACACCTGTGAAAACTGAGATACCGCCGTGCTGCTTGGCAATATTATTGATAAGCTCCATGATAAGAACTGTCTTACCAACACCTGCACCACCGAAAAGACCGATCTTACCACCCTTTGAATAGGGGCAGATAAGGTCAATGACTTTGATACCTGTTTCGAAAATCTCTGCACTTGTAGCAAGTTCATCGTAATCAGGTGCATTTCGATGAATGTTCCAACGTTCTTGCGTTTCGGGGGTCGGCTGATTGTCAACGGCATCACCGAGGACATTGAAAATTCTGCCGAGTGTCTCTCTGCCGACAGGTACGCTTATCGGAGCACCTGTGTCAGTAACGTCAATACCACGCTGAAGTCCGTCAGTTGAAGACATCGCGATGCATCGAGCTGTGTTATCACCGATGTGCTGAGCGACCTCAACAGTCAGAATTCTTTCACCGACGGGGATTGTAAGAGCGTTGTGAATTGACGGCAACTCGCCCTCGTTGAACTTGACGTCAACGACAGGACCCATTACCTGAGTAACTTTACCTGTATTTAAAATACTCAACTGTATCACCTCGTATCAGTTGCCGCTGCCGGCAACAATTTCTGTAATCTCCTGCGTGATAGCACCCTGTCTAGCACGGTTGTATTCAAGCTGGAGATCACTGATCATCTGCTGCGCATTCTTCTCTGCAGAGTCCATAGCCATTCTTCTTGCGGCTACTTCACTTGCAAAGCTTTCTCTTGCACAGACTGTTATCATTCCTGCGACGTATTCACGGGCAACGTTGTTGAGCACTGTAAGATTATCAGGCTCAAAAACAATCCCTGCAACGTCTGTGCTTTCAGTCTTTTCAAACGGAAGAATCCATCTGATATAAGCTTCCTGCGACATAACAGAATGGTAAAGTCGGAGGCCAAGCGGTCTTAGGAAGACAATACAGCTTTG
>JAZRNG010000180.1:0-4424 GCA_045648065.1 Acutalibacteraceae bacterium
CACTTTCAGAAACAGCACAGAAGGTTCTTGCAAACCTCATCACAATTTTCCTCGGAATTACAATTGCTGCACGTATGCGTGCAGAGGAGTTCCTCACAGTTGACACATTGCTCATCATCGGCCTCGGTCTCTTTGCTTTCATCTTCGATACTTTCGCAGGTATTATGCTCGCAAAGATCATGAACCTCTTCTCAAAGAAGAAGATCAACCCGATGATCGGTGCTGCAGGTATTTCTGCTTTCCCGATGTCAGCTCGTGTTGTTCATAAGATGGGTCTTGAGGAAGATAATCAGAACTTCCTTCTTATGCACTCAATTGGTGTTAACGTTTCAGGACAGATTGCTTCAGTTATCGCAGGCGGTCTCATCCTTACATTCTTCAGATAATCAGGGAGGTCACTAATATGTTTAATGTTCAAGCTCTTCTTGAAACTCTTCCCCTTATGGGTAAAGGTATGCTCGGTATCTTCGTGGTAACCGCTATTATTGTTCTCGTTGTTAATGCGCTTAACAATATCCCTGAAAAAAAGACAAAAAAGAATAAAGAAGAAAAGTAATTCAGACAGCAGCCTGTTTTTGTTCGTCAGAAACAGGCTGCTGTTTCTCAAAACTAAAAAGGAGGTTTATTGATGAAATTCAACCCTCATTTCCTCGGAATTTTCACTGATATTTACGGTTCATACGATGCTATGGATATCCCCAAGGCACTTCTTGTAGCCCTTGTAGGTTTTGTAACAGTTATAGTGATGCTCACTATCATTGCACTTTTTATCAAGCTCATTTCTTTGATTTTTTCACAAATCGAGAAAAAGTCCGCTTCAAAAGTTGTAACGGAAATATCCCAGTTTGAAGCAAAAGAAATGCCCGTTCATCCCACAGGCACCACCCTTCCGGAAACAGAATCTCAGGGTGAGCTTGAACTCATAGGAGTGGATGAGCCTACAGCGGCAATCCTCATGGCTCTTGTAAGCAATAAAACAGATATTCCGCTTAACAGACTCATTTTTAAATCAATCAGACTTGTGGAGGACGAATAAATGAAATACGAAGTTTTTTTAAATAATAAAAAATATGAAATCGAAGTAGAAGAGAGTTCCGTTGCTCTCAAATCAGTCAGCAACGCAGCACCCGCACCGGTCGCTGTATCTGCTCCCGCAAAAGCTCCCGTTGCAGCAGAAGCTCCCTCAGCACCTGCGTCAAGCGCTGAAGGTACAAGTGTTATTTCCCCGATGCCCGGCTCTATCCTTGCTGTAAATGTCACTCAGGGACAGTCAGTACGTGCAGGTGAGGTTCTCCTCGTCCTCGAAGCGATGAAAATGGAAAACGATATCGTTGCTCCCTCTGACGGAATTGTTAAGCAGATTCTTGTAACCAAGGGTTCAACAGTAGATACAGATCAGGTTCTCCTGATCATTTAATCGGAGGTAACGGTATGGAACTTATTACAAACCTCCTGGCAGGTTTATGGGAAGCTTCAGGTTTCACTCTTCTTACGTGGCAGAACGGTGTCATGATCGGTGTAGCCTTTATATTCCTCTTCCTCGCCATCGCAAAGAAATTCGAGCCGCTGTTGCTCGTGCCTATTGCTTTTGGTATCTTGCTTGCAAATCTTCCCGGTTCAGGTATTATGGATGACCTTACGCTTTCTCAGGCTTTCGGTGGAGACGGTTCAATGGCGACTGCAGGCAGCCACTGGTATGATTCAGGCGTTTTGAGAATTCTTTACGCAGGTGTTAAATCCAGTATTTTCCCCTGCCTCATTTTCCTTGGTGTTGGTGCTATGACCGACTTCGGACCGCTTCTTTCAAACCCTGTAAGCCTTCTCCTTGGTGCAGCTGCTCAGCTCGGCATCTATGTTGCATTCATCATTGCGATCGTCCTCGGATTTACTCCGCAGGAAGCTGCCGCTATCTCAATCATCGGCGGTGCAGACGGTCCGACAGCTATCTGGCTGACAGGCAAACTTGCATCACATCTTCTCGCACCGATCGCTCTTGCGGCTTATTCGTATATGGCACTCATTCCGCTCATTCAGCCACCGATTATGAAGCTTCTCACAACGAAGAAAGAGCGTGAAGTCAAGATGACACAGCTTCGCAAGGTATCAAAGGTCGAAAAGATCGTTTTCCCTGTAGTTGTACTTGTGCTTATCGCACTTATTCTTCCGTCTGTCACACCTCTTCTCGGTATGCTTATGCTCGGCAACCTCTTCCGTGAGTGCGGAGTCGTCGACAGGCTTTCAGACACGGCACAGAATGCGATGAACAACATCGTCGTTATTCTCCTCGGAGTTACCGTCGGAGCGACTGCAAACGGTGAAAATTTCCTTAAACCGCAGACACTCGGCATCGTTGCTTTAGGTCTTACTGCATTCATCTTCTCTACCGTAGGCGGTGTGCTTCTGGGCAAGGTGCTCTATGTCGTTACAAAGGGTAAAATCAATCCTCTTATCGGCGCTGCAGGTGTTTCAGCTGTTCCTATGGCTGCACGTGTTGCACAGAACGAAGGACGTAAATATAATCCCACAAACTTCCTTCTTATGCATGCTATGGGTCCCAACGTCGCAGGCGTTATCGGCTCAGCTGTTGCCGCAGGTTTCCTTCTTCTTATGTTCCAGAACTAAGAAAATATAATACAATCATACCAAGACAGCCGAATGTTTTCACAGACATCGGCTGTCTGTTTTTTATAATCTTTTCAGCAACAATATTTTATAAAACTCTTGAATTTTCACCTGAGATATATTATAATAACCCTTGCATAAATGCTGGTATGGCTCAGTTGGTAGAGCAGCGCATTCGTAATGCGCAGGTCGTCGGTTCGAGTCCGACTACCAGCTCCAGAAAAAGTCACTTTTTGTCTGATGACAAGAGTGACTTTTTTCTATTGTCATCATCAAATTTTTCCTATTTGCAAAAATGTACAAATATTCACCTGATTATTCTAATACTCTTACGGCAAAACTTTCCCTTTTCTTCTCGACATCACAATTAATATATGTTAAAATTTATTAAATCCACCTTGGAAAAGGAGCGTTATTTTATGATTAAAAGATTTCACCGAATGCTTGAAACACTTCACGTCGGTTGCGAAGAGCCAAGAGCATATTTTGTGCCCTTTGAGTCTGCAGAAAAATCTGCACTCGCACGTGAAAATTCAGCATTGTTAACTCTTCTCAACGGCGAATGGGATTTCGCATTTTTCAAAAACGTTGAGGAGCTTGATATTGAAGCAGAAGGTTTCTCTTCATCAGTTGTCTGCCCTGACAAGATGACTGTGCCCTTCTGTTGGCAGATGAAGCTTGACGGTGGCTACGATGTACCTAATTACATCAATCAGGACTATCCGTACCCCGTTGATCCGCCTCACCTTCCTGATGTTATCCCCTGCGGTTTCTACCGTCGTAAGGCTGACTTTACTAAAAAAGACGGCAAAAAGTATTTTATCAACTTTGAAGGTGTTGCACCCTGCTTCTATCTCTGGGTAAACGGTGCTTTCGTCGGCTACAGCCAGGTAAGCCACAACACAAGTGAGCTTGAAATCACGGACAAGCTCGTTGACGGTGAAAACACATTTGAAGTGCTTGTTGTTAAATGGTGTGACGGCTCATACCTCGAAGATCAGGACTTCTTCCGTCTTTCAGGCATCTTCCGTGACGTTTATATTCTCGAACGTGATGCAGCATATCTTAAGGATATTTACGTTGAATACAGCTTTGCTGACGATTTCTCGCACGTTGATATCAACGCTGACGTTACACTTTCAGCTGATGCTTCAATTGAATGGACACTCACATCTCCCTGTGGTTGCAAGGTAGCAGATGGTAAGGCTGACGGCTCATTCACAATCGGTGTTGATTCACCCATTCTCTGGAACACAGAAAACCCTAAGCTTTACAATCTTACACTTAATATCGGCAACGAGTGGATCAACCTTCCTCTCGCTGTAAGAAAAGCTGAGATCAAAAACCGTTGCTTCCTTTTCAACGGAAAGTTAGTTAAAATCCGCGGTATCAACCGCCATGACAGCAATCCTGAAACAGGATACGCTGTTGATATGGAGCATATGACACGCGACCTTTACATCCTCAAACAGGGTAACGTAAATGCAATCCGTACTTCACACTATCCGAACGATCCGCGTTTCCTTGAGCTTTGTGACAAGCTCGGATTTATGGTGATCGACGAAGCTGACATTGAAACTCACGGTATGGGTTACAACTACGGTGACTGGTACTGGGACTACTGGGCATTCCTTTCAGATACACCTGAGTGGAGAGAGGCTTATCTCGACAGAGCCGCACGTCTTTTTGAACGAGATAAGAACCACGGTTGCGTAATTATGTGGTCACTCGGTAACGAATCAGGATGCGGTGAAAACCACAGACAGATGGCAAATTGCATCCGTTCACGTAAAAAGGATGCA
>JAZRNG010000181.1:0-4470 GCA_045648065.1 Acutalibacteraceae bacterium
GCACATCGATACCGTTGAGGATACCGCTGAGCTTATATCTTCTCTCGTTGAGAATGCTGTCAAGGCCGTGAGAATACCACGGATCGAGGATTTCATCAGCATAGGACTGGCTTACGGTTGTTACCTTATTTGCACATTCGATTGCGCCCTTCATAAAGTTTACGCAGCCGTCGTATTCAAGCAAAGATGCGTGCTCCTGAGGAACGCCGAGAACATCTTCAAGAACCTCTTTGCCGTAGATGCCCTGATACTGAATGTTATGAATTGTGAAAATTGTTTTGATGTTTTCATAACCCGGTGAATTTGCATACATTGCAGAATAGTAAACGGGAGTAAGAGCCGTCTGCCAATCGTTACAATGGATGATATCGGGCTTGAAATCAATGTAAGGAATAATCTCAAGGATTGCTCTTGAGAAAAATGCGAAACGCTCTGCATCGTCGTACTGTCCGTAGATAGTATCGCGTTTGAAATAATACTGATTGTCAAGAAGATAGTAGATGACACCGTTATGCTTTGCTTCGAAAATTCCGCAATACTGACGGCGCCAAGCCACAGGTACACAAATGTGAGTGATAAACTTCATCGTGTCCTTGAGCTCCTGACGGATTGTATCATAAAGAGGCATTACAACACGGCAGCCGATAAGTCTTTTTCTGAGTGCCTGAGGAAGCGAACCTGCAACGTCACCCAGACCGCCACTCGCCATAAAAGGCAGAGCTTCACTTGCTGCATATAAAACCTTCATTAAGTAATCACCCTTTCTTTGAACTTTTCTCTGATTAAATTACGATACCCTTACCGATGTAGACGGGGAATTTCTCGTCACCCGAAAGCACCTTGCCGGGCTTGATAACAACGTTTTTGTCTGCTACAACACAGTTGAGTGAAACGTCATCACCGATGTAAGTATTCTGCATAAGCACACAGTTTTTAACTACTGTATCCTTGCCGATATGAACACCGCGGAAGAGGATGCTGTTTTCAACCTTACCTTCGATCACACAGCCGTCAGCTACAAGCGAATTTGAAACGTCTGAACCAAGACCGTAGATAGCAGGAACATCATCCTTAACCTTTGTATAAACAGGGTTTGAACGGCAGAGTGCATTTCTGTTTTCCTTATCAAGCAAAGCCATATTCGCTTCAAAGTAGCTCTGCATACTGTCGAGCATTTTTACAAAACCTGTAACTTCGTAGCCGTAAATCTTGAGTTTTGCGACATTTCTCTTGAGAATATCGTCTGTGAATGAATGGTAGCCGAGGCTCGTTGCTTCATTTACAAGTCTTTCGAGCAATGATTTTCTGAGAAGAACGATATTAATCGAGTAGTTTGCCACACCGTCTTTAAGTCTGCGTGAAACTGAGCTGATCTTGCCGTCTTCGTCCATATCAAGGATAGCAAGCTCGGAGATTTCAGGTGTCTCACCGTTTACATAAGCAATCGTGATATCTGCACCCTTTTCCTCGTGGTAAGCAAACATCTTTGTAAGATCAAAGTTATAAAGTGCATTACAGTCGCACATAAGAACGTACTCTTCATCAGAATACTGAAGGAAGTTCATAACGCCTGCAACAGCTTCAATTCTGCCCGAATAAAGGCCTGTGTTTGCAGAGTTGAACGGAGGAAGGATGTAAAGACCGCCGTTCTTTCTTGAAAGGTCCCAAGCACGTCCGTTTCCTACGTGATCCATAAGTGACTGGTAGTTACTCTTTGTGATAATACCGACCTTACCCATTCCGCTGTTAACCATTGCTGAAAGGTTAAAGTCGATAAGACGGTAGCGTCCACCGTACGGGACTGAACCCATTGAACGCATAGAAGTCAGTTCGTTAAGATAGTTGTCAAAATTGTTTGAAAAAACAAGTCCGAGTACATTATTGGCTCTCATCATTCTGCCCCCTTTACATCTTCGCCTATCATTGCCTTAGGCTCAACACAAGCACCCTTGCCGACCATCACTCCGGGACCGACAACAGCTACTCCCCAGTCCTCGATATTTTCCATATCTTCGGGTCGTTTGCCTACGCAAGCACCGCTTTCGACTGTTACATTTTCAGCTACGATTGCATACTGAACTTTTGCACCTGACTTAATAACGCTGCCGGGCATAATGATTGAATCTTTAACAACGGCACCTTCTTCAACATCAAC
Organism: Acutalibacteraceae bacterium; assembly: GCA_045648065.1. Classification (GTDB taxonomy): domain Bacteria; phylum Bacillota; class Clostridia; order Oscillospirales; family Acutalibacteraceae; genus CAG-488. Next base: position 2,156 of record JAZRNG010000181.1, read on the forward strand.
ATTTGCAAAAAGAACAGAGAAGTCAACTTCGCCTTCAATTTCGCAACCTTCTGCGATCATCGAATTCTGTACCTTAGCTGTATCTGCAACATAGTGAGGACAGGTTACGGGATTCTTAGCATAGATCTTCCAACTTGAGTCTGTAAGGTCAAGGTCAACCTGAGGATTCAGAAGGTCAAGGTTAGCCTCCCACAAGCTGTCGATTGTACCAACGTCTTTCCAATAACCGTCAAACTCGTAAGCAAACATTCTCTCACCTGCTTCGTGCATTGCAGGGATGAGATCGTGACCGAAGTCATTGCTTGATGACGGGTTTGCTTCATCGTCGAGAAGATACTGACGCAGCTTCTTCCACGAGAAGATGTAAACACCCATTGATGCCTTGTTTGAACGGGGATTCTTCGGTTTCTCTTCAAACTCAGAAATCGATCCGTCATCGTTGACGATCATAAGACCGAAACGAGAAGCCTCTTCCCACGGCACTTCGAGCATAGCGATGGTACAGTCAGCTTCCTTTTTCTTGTGGAAAGCGAGCATCTTTGAGTAATCCATCTTATAGATATGGTCACCCGAAAGGATGAGGACATACTCAGGATCATATCTGTCAATGAAATTGATGTTCTGATAAATTGCGTTTGCAGTACCTTTGTACCATTCTGTGCCCTTGATCTGCTGATACGGAGAGAGGATGTGTACACCGCCGTCCGCACGGTCGAGGTCCCACGCCTGTCCGTTGCCTATATAATCATTAAGTTCAAGAGGCTGATACTGTGTAAGTACGCCTACTGTGTAAATACCTGAGTTTACACAGTTTGAAAGCGGAAAATCAATGATTCTGTATTTACCGCCGTATGGTACGGCAGGTTTGGCGATATTTTTTGTCAGGATACCGAGTCTGCTTCCCTGTCCGCCTGCAAGGAGCATTGCGATACATTCATGTTTGCGTGACATTAAGTGCTGCCTCCTTTTTATTTCGTCGCATCTTTTGCGGCATTTTCATTTGTTGTTTTTCTTTTTCTCGAAACCGGAGCTTTGAGATATATTACACTCAGACCCGGAAGGTCGAGCGAAATACTGTTTTTAAATCCGTGCATAGGAGCTTTCCTGCTCTTTACACTTCCTGTTGTGCCTGTGCCTTTTCCGCCGAATTCTTCACTGTCAGTGTTGAGAATCACCTTGTAGCTTCCTGCCTTAGGAACACCTATGCAGTAGTTTTCACGGCTGACGGGAGTAAAGTTGCACACAGCAATAATCTCTTTACCGTCTTTGTCAATTCTTCTGAAAGCTATAACGGAATTGTCAACGTCGTCGTTGCTTATCCAGTTAAATCCTGACCAGTCATAGTCAATCTGCCAGAGTGCAGGATTTGCCTTGTAAAGCTCATTTATCGTCTTTGTGAAATGCTGCAGCTTACGGTGTGCCTCATAATCAAGCAGCAGCCAGTCAAGTCCCTGCTTATAATTCCACTCAATAAACTGACCGAATTCCTGACCCATAAACATAAGCTTTTTGCCCGGATGAGCCATCATATAACCAAGGAATGAACGCACACCTGCAAATTTCTCTTCATACTCGCCCGGCATTTTATTGATGAGCGAACACTTTCCGTGAACAACCTCGTCGTGCGAAATCGGAAGAACGAAGTTTTCTGAAAAAGCATAGAAGAAAGAGAAGGTGAGATTGTTGTGGTTAAACTTCCTGTGAATTCCGTCCATTGAGAAATATCTCAGACAGTCATTCATCCAACCCATATTCCACTTGAAGTTGAATCCGAGGCCACCGTCGCATACAGGTTTTGACACCATCGGCCACGCCGTACTCTCCTCTGCAATCATCAGCACGTCACCATACTCACGGAATATGGAGATATTGAGATTCTGCAGAAACTCAATCGCTTCAAGGTTTTCGTTGCCACCGTTTTTGTTCGGTCGCCAGTTGCCTTCTGTACGGCAATAGTCAAGATAAAGCATTGAAGCGACAGCATCTACTCTCAGACCGTCGATATGATACTTTTCAAGCCAGAAAAGAGCACTTGATGTCAGGAAGCTTCTGACTTCATTTTTGCTGTAGTCAAAAACTCTCGTACCCCACTGCTTATGCTCTCCCTTGAGCATATCTTCGTACTCATAAAGAGGCTGACCGTCAAACTCATACAGACCGTGAGCATCTTTCGGGAAGTGAGCAGGTACCCAGTCAAGGATAACTCCAAGACCTGCTTCATGGCACTTGTCTACAAAATACATAAAGTCCTTCGGCTCTCCGTAACGGGAGGTCGGTGCAAAGTACCCCGTAACCTGATATCCCCACGAGCCGTC
>JAZRNG010000182.1:0-5090 GCA_045648065.1 Acutalibacteraceae bacterium
TCAACGCCGTCATAGCCCATTTCTTTTACTTTTTTGATTGTGCCTGCAAAATCTTCCGCCATAGCATCACGTACGGAGTAGAGCTGCAACGCAACAGGAAAACTCATAATAATACCTCCCATGGTAGTTTGTTTTATTCTAACACATCGAATAATAAAATACAATATATTAAAATAATTTTTGTGCATATTAAACGTAAATCAACTCAGAAATTATAGTGTTTGACAAGAGGAAACCCTCTCTTGTCAGAGCAATCGAAGCGTCGGTAACGGTAACAAGACCCTGTTTTTCAAAAAGCTTTGCTTTTTCGATCACTTTTTCAGGCAGATTTTTATTATACCTTTCATAATACTCACGAAAGACAAGTCCTTCTCTGAGTCTTAATCGAAGCATTATGTATTCGTCTTCGTCACCACCTGTGCCGTCCGTCGTCGGTTCTTCACCTATACTGAAGGATTTCATATCTCTCGGATAACAAAAACGCACCCCTCCGATAAAAGAATGTGCTGACGGACCTATACCGAGATATTCTTCACCGTTCCAATACTTCAGATTATGTTTACCTTCATATCCCGGTTTTGCAAAGTTTGAAATCTCATAGTGAACAAAGCCATTTTCAGTCAGCTTGTCTGACAGAAGAAGATACATATCTGCGGTTGTATCCTCGTCAGGGAGATTTAATTTTTCTGCATAATTATAATAGTATGTACCCTCTTCTAATTTGAGCATATATGCACTGATATGAGGAACACCCGTTTCGATACAGAAATTAATCGTTTCTTCAAGACTTTCCATTGTCTGTTCAGGCACACCGAGCATAACGTCCAGGGTAATATTTTCAATTCCTGCCTGTCTTGCTTCTTCAATACACCTGAGAACCTTTTCCCGGTCAGCCGATCTTCCGAGTTTTTTTCGTTCAGAATCAACAGCTGACTGCATACCTAAAGAAATGCGATTGACTCCTGCACGTGCAACAGTTTCAAAGAAGTCTTTTTCAATGGTCGACGGATTACACTCGACAGTTATTTCACCGTCAACTAAGAACAAATCTTTCGCTCTGCGAACTATCATTGCGATATTTTTACCGCCTATAAGAGAAGGAGTTCCACCGCCAAGATACAATGTATTCGCTTTTCTGCTGATTTTTTCGTGCCACTCTTCCATACTTTCAAGTACACAGGCAGTATAATCATCGTAGCCAAGCGAATCTGAACGCATAGAATAAAAATCACAGTACGGACACTTCGACCTACAGAAAGGTATATGAATGTATAAGCCGATTTTTTTCATAACTTCACCAAAAAAAGACGGCAAGTTTACCACCTGCCGTCCCGATTATTTATTCGTCAAGCTTAAGGACAGCCATAAACGCATCCTGCGGAACTTCTACAGTACCGAAATGACGCATACGTTTTTTACCTTCCTTCTGCTTTTCAAGAAGCTTCTTCTTACGTGTGATGTCACCGCCGTAACACTTGGCAAGAACATCTTTTCTCATCGCCTTGATAGTTTCACGTGCGATTACTTTTCCGCCGATCGCAATCTGAACAGGAATTTCAAACATCTGTCTTGGAATATGTTCCTTGAGCTTTTCTGCAATCTTTCTCGCTCTGCCATATGCTTTGTCTGAATGTATTATAAATGAAAGGGCATCTACAGCATCACCATTAAGCAAAACATCGAGCTTTACGAGATTTGAACGGTCATAACCTTTGATTTCATAGTCAAAAGATGCGTAGCCCTTTGTTCTCGACTTAAGAACATCAAAGAAATCATAGATGATTTCATTAAGCGGAAGCTCATAAGCGATATCAACTCTGTCCGGTGTAACATAAGTCATATCCTTGAAAACACCGCGACGCTCCTGACACAAGTCCATAATAGCACCTACATACTCGTTAGGAGCATAGATGTTAGCCTTAGTTATCGGCTCTTCGCTGTAATCGATGTAAGCAGGATCAGGATAATTTGTAGGATTATCGATCTCGAGCACCGTTCCGTCTGTAAGATGGATCTTATAGACAACGCTCGGAATTGTTGTAACGAGATCGAGGTCATATTCTCTTTCAAGACGTTCCTGAATAATCTCAAGATGCAGAAGACCAAGGAATCCGCATCTGAAACCAAATCCGAGAGCACCGGACGTTTCCGGCTCATAGGAAAGCGCGGCATCGTTAAGCTGAAGCTTTTCAAGTGCCTCTCTGAGATTTTCGTAGTCAGCTCCGTCCGCCGGATAAACTCCGCAGAAAACCATAGGATTAACCTTACGGTAACCGGGAAGTGGTTCTGTTGCAGGATACTCTGCAGTCGTAACAGTGTCACCCACACGTGCATCACCTACAGTTTTGATGGATGCCGTGATATAACCAACCTCACCTGCTGTAAGCTCTTTTGCAGACTCCATAGAGGTTGCTCTCATATATCCTACATCTACGACGGTAAACTCCGCACCCGTTGCCATCATTCTCATAGTGTCGCCTGACTTAATCTTGCCGTCTACAACACGAACGTAAACAATAACGCCTTTATAATTATCGTATACCGAGTCAAAAACAAGTGCACGAAGCGGCTTAGAATCATCAGAATCAATCGGTGCAGGAATATCTGAAACGATTTTTTCAAGCACAGCCTCTATATTTTCACCTGTTTTAGCGGAAACTCGGGGAGCGTCCATACACTCAAGTCCGATGACATCCTCGACCTCTGCCGCAACCCTCTCCGGATCAGCAGCAGGAAGGTCAATCTTATTGATAACAGGTACTATCTCAAGGTCATGATCAAGTGCAAGGTACGTGTTAGCAAGTGTCTGTGCTTCAACACCCTGCGAAGCGTCAACGATAAGCACTGCACCCTCACAAGCTGCAAGAGAACGCGAAACCTCATAGTTAAAGTCTACATGGCCGGGAGTGTCGATAAGGTTAAGTTCATACTCCTCACCGTCTTTAGCTTTGTAGTTAAGCTTTACCGCGTGAGCCTTGATCGTTATACCTCTCTCCCTTTCCAGGTCCATATCGTCAAGAAGCTGCTCTGTCATATCTCTGATCGCAACTGACTCCGTTTTTTCAAGCAAACGGTCAGCAAGAGTTGACTTTCCGTGGTCAATATGAGCTATGATAGAAAAGTTTCTTATATTTTCTTTCTTCTTTGCCAAAATATCACCTCAGTGAAAGAATTATACTGAGATATTATATCATAAATCTTAAAACACTTCAATCAATTTATCATAAAATCAAGGTAAAATACGTATGATATTACAAAAGTTACAATTTTGCATCGCATTTGTAACTATTTGTAACTTTTTGCAATTTGCACAAATGAATCTTTATTTTTTTCTTTTTCAGAACAAATTCTCCTGATTAACACGCAATTTCATCTTTTAAATAAAAAAAACATAGACAAAATGCACAAAAAACAAGCTTTTAAAAATTTGACAAAAATATTTCATTTTCCTATAATGGGCAACGTTGGCGCCAAATGTCTCTATATTATTTTGTTTTATCTCTGCGCCAAAGCTGATTATCAGCGTAAAAGAAAAGGAGTTTATTTTATGGATACCATTAAAAAGATTGGCACTTTTTTGGCAAAGTCCAAAGCAAAGCTCATTATGATCGTGGTAATCGCAGTCCTTTGCCCTGCTACGATTTATGCTGCAGCTGCCAATTCTGACACAGTCACTCTTGAAATCGACGGCAAAACTACGCAGGTTGTTACCATGCGTGACAATGCTGAAGATATTCTCGCACAGGTTGGTGTTGAGATCACAGAAAAAGACATCGTTGACCTTTCCGGATTTGAGAACGGTGGTTCTGTAATCAAAGTTCATAAGGCTTACAACTTTACAGTAATCGACAACGGTGGTGAACCCGTAGAGTATATCGGTAACGGCACAGTAGGTTTTGCTCTTTTGCAGAACTCAATTACAATCCACGACGGAGACAAAATCAACTGCTCCCTCGATGACAGCATTTCTGCACACCCTGAAATCACTATTTCACGTGGCTTCAATGTAAAAATCGTCGCTGACGGCGAGACTGTTGATGTTATGATTGCAGGCGGCACAGTCAGTGATGCACTCGACAAGGCAGTTATCACAATTGATGATGACGACATCATCTCAAAGCCACTCGACACAGCTCTTGAAGCTGATATGCTCATCAAGATCACACGAGTAGAGTTTAAGACAAGAACCGAAACTGTTGAAGCAGCATACAAGACAATCAAAAAGACTTCATCAACAATGTATACTGATCAGGCTAAGATCGAAACAAAAGGTGTAAACGGTAAGAAAACCATCACCTATGCAGACAAGTTCGTTGACGGTGTTCTCGTCGAATCAGCTGCAATCAGCTCAGTTATTGATCAGGAACCTGTAAACGAAGTAAAGATTGTAGGTACAAAGAAGCGTGTAGGTGCTGTCGCAGGCGGCGGATACGTACTCCCCAACGGCAGAAAGACTATCTCCACACTCACTCCCCCGTCATCACTTCAGTTTGACGGAAACGTACCTGTTTCATACAAAAGAAAGATTGTGGGCACTGCTTCAGCTTACAACTGCGGCACACACACAGCAACAGGTAAGCGTGTAAGACCCGGCTACATCGCAGTTGATCCGAAGGAAATTCCCTACGGCACAAAGATGTGGATCGTTTCTAACGACGGTAAATACGTTTACGGTTATGCTTCAGCTGAAGATACCGGCGGATTCATAAAGTGGACAGGAAGCAGAGAAACACTCTGCGACCTCTACTTCCCGAACCAGTCATCGATGTATGCTTTCGGCAGAAGAACCGTTACAATTTATATTCTCTGATTTTAAGGAGCACATCGATGATGTGCTCCTTTGTGTTTACTTTTCTGAAAATATGGTGTATAATGAATTCAATTATTCTTCGGTTGGTGAATTATGAAAATTTTAAACCATTTCAAAGAAAATAAAATATTCTACATCACGTTCAGTATGCTGGTGTTTGTATCGTTTGAGTATCTTGTACAAAAAGAGGTAATCCATTATCTGGATAACTACTACTTCCCTCTTTATGTTATCAACTATGATTGCGGTTTCTGTTCAAGACTTTTAGTCGGTACTGTTT
>JAZRNG010000183.1:0-18038 GCA_045648065.1 Acutalibacteraceae bacterium
TCAAAGCTCGAAGACGAAATTATCATCACAGTTGTTGCTACAGGTTTTGACAGCAGCTCAGAGGCTGATTTTGGTTCAATTCCTGCATTCAAGGCTACTACAGCTCCCGCTGCTCCGATGCGTTCAGCTGCTCCGGCTCCGATCGAGCCTCCCGTTGTAACAAGCGCAGCGAAGTCAGCTCCTCAGAAGGGTGCAGTTGATGACGAGGATTTCTATGTAATTCTTAACGACATCATCAAGAAGAAGGGTGAATAATCACTTTTCTCAATAATCAAGTATATTTGTACCGAAGTCGTCTTGGCTTCGGTACTTTTTCTTTTTTTGTTTGCTGTTTGATTGTAGTCGGAATAGACAAATATTCCGAAACTTACTGTTTTTTGTCATCACTTTTTAAAAAAGTGTTTGGAAATATTGACATAAATTTACATTCATACTATAATGTATACACAGATAGATGTGGAGGAATATGACGTGAAAAAGATAGCCGCTTTCATTGTTGATAAAAGATATATCGTCCTGGGAGTTATGCTCGCACTGTGTGTTGCTTGTGCTTGTATGATACCGGGCGTTACGGTTAATACTGATATGACCAAGTATCTTCCTGACGACTCTTCAATGAAGCAGGGTATGAATGTCCTTGTGGAAGAGTTTCCGGATATGACGATGCCGAGCACTATCAGAGTTATGTTCAAGGATCTGACCGATGTCGAAAAGATGAACATTAAAAAGCAGCTATCTGAAATTGAAAATGTCGACAGCGTCACATATAACCCTGATATTCATGACAAGGACGGCTATACCTTGTATACAGTCAGCACCTCTTATGCATACAATACTCCTGAGGAAATGGAAATTCAGGAAGACATCGGAAGGCAATTCAGGGATAAAGACGTAGTCTACAGCAACGACGATGCTATGGGTGCTACTCTTCCTGTCTGGGTGATTGCCGTTGCATTTGTATTGCTGATGATTATTCTTTTTGCGATGTGTTCATCGTGGTTTGAACCCGTTCTCTTCCTTGCAACGATAGGAATCGCCATAGCTCTTAATATGGGAAGCAATATAATTTTTGACAGCGTTTCTCAGATGACATTTTCTATCGCGTCCATAATGCAGGTTGTACTTTCGATGGACTATTCTATCATACTTATGAATCGTTACCGTCAGGAAAAGGTAGGTGCGGCGAATAAGTATGATGCTATGAAAAAAGCACTTGTCAATGCGTTTTCTTCAGTAACATCAAGCGGTATGACTACTGTCATCGGTCTGCTTATGCTTGTATTTATGAGTTTTACTATCGGTATGGACCTCGGCCTTGTGCTAGCGAAAGGCGTACTCTTCAGTATGTTATGCGTCTTTACCGTTCTTCCGGTCCTCATCCTTGTTTTTGATAAAGTTATCACAAAAACAGCCAAAAAAGAATTACACATACCTATGGGTAAGGTTGCAGGACTCAGCTATAAGACAAGAAAGATTGTTGCGGTTATCTTCGTTGTACTTTTTGTGAGTATGTATTTCCTTCAGAATATCACTCCTATTACATACACAATCGGTAAGGAAGATGAGATTTCTAAAATCTTCCCGTCTCCCAATCCTATCGTTATGGTTTATAACAATGAGGATGAAGAGAAGATTGCACCTATTGCAAATAAGCTTACAGACCACGAAAAGGTCAATAGTGTTCTTGGTTATTCAACCACGCTTGGTAAGGCGTTTACCACCAATGAAATGGTCACAATGATTGACTCTCTCGGTGCAGATTTAGGTGTGGATGCATCGCTTCTGTCTGTTCTGTACTACGATCGTTTTGCACCGCAGGACGAAGAGAGATCGCTTGCAGTCAGCGATGTGCTGAAGTTCGTTTCGCAGGATGTTATGAAAAATGAAATGTTCTCGTCCTTTATTGACGACTCGATGAAGTCTAAGGTGGGAATGCTTGAAAAGTTTTCAGACAAGGATGCGCTTACAAAAGCATTGACGGCAAAAGAGATCGCGGAACTCTTCGGGATTGAAGAAGACCTTATCAAAAAAGTGATGACTCTTTACTATGCAAATGAAACGAGCGAAAATGCAGGAACTATGACTGTTTCAGAATTTGCAGATTTTGTCGTAAATGATATCGCAAAGGATAAGATGTTCTCGTCTTTTATAGACGGATCTATGAAAGATAAACTCGGACTTCTTGAGGAGTTCAGCAGCAAATCAAAGGTGACAAAAGATATCACAGCTTCAGAGCTTTCATCAAAGCTCGGCATTGAAGAACGTCAGACTAAAATGCTGTATGCCTACTATTTTGCGACAGATGAGTCATATACACCGTCTTCAATGACAGCTACGGAGTTTATAAACTATCTTACAGATGAAATAATATCTGATCCGATGCTTTCATCACAGCTTGATGCTCAGACTGCATCTCAGGCGGGTATGCTGAAGTGTTTTGCGACAAAAGAGATGGTACAAAAGGAACGTACATCTGCTGAAATTTCAGAAATGCTTGGTGTCGAAGAGAGTCTTGTAAGGCTTGTTTTCGGTTTCTCAGGCACTATGTCGCTTGAAGAGTTTATTGACTCAGCGGCAGGACTTACAAGCCGTTTACCTGCAGGGGACAATGAACTCATTTCAAAGCTTCCTATGATGCAGAAACTTATAGATTTCGTAGTGTCAGGAGAAGAAATCTCATATTCTCAGATGGCAGATACTCTTTCTATGGAACCCGAAATGCTCAAAATTCTCTATGCTGTACACGATTTCGATAAAAACGGTGTGGATAAAAAGCTCTCACTTCATACTGTCATTAATTTCATAGGTAAAAATAAAGATACATTTGCACCGCTTATGGGTGAGGAAAATCTTTCGCTTATGGAAATGGGCGAAACTCTTGTAAACGGTGTTGTAAGCGGAGAAAAATTCAGCTCGGCTGAACTCGCATCCGCAGTTGGTATAGAGCCATCTATGCTCAGACAGCTGTTTATGTTGTACAAAGCTGAAAACGGTGATACGAGCAAGTGGAAAATTTCGTTGCAGGACTTTGTAAGCTTTATTTCTGAAGAGATTCTTCCTGATAAGACATACTCAGCTTTTATTGATAAGGATATGACGGGGATGATTACTGCAGGTGATAAGATAATCAGTGCAGTTATCAACTCTGAGTCATATACCGCAAAAGAACTCTCATCGATGTTTGCAGGTTTCTCAGACCAACTCGATGAAAATACGGTCGGACTTTTGTATACCTATTATTCTGCGATAAATGAAAGCAATCCTGAGTGGAAGCTCACTATAGAGGAGCTTTTCAGCCATCTTTATGACAATATGCTCAATGATGAGCGATTCGCTGTTATGATTGATGATTCTATGCGTCAGCAGATCGTGGGTGCCAAGGATCAGCTTGAAGACGGTGTTTCACAGATGGTCGGTGACAAGCATTCACTTATGATGATTGATACCACTCTTGCACTTGAAAATGAAGAAACAAACAGCTTCATCGAAAAGTTGATGAGCGATTGTGATAACGCACTTGCACATGACTACTATGTAATAGGTAACTCTCCGATGAGTTACGAGATGCAGCAGACGTTTGACAAGGAACTGCTGCTCATAACCGTGCTTACAGCTATGGCAATTTTCATAGTTGTAGCCATTACATTTAAAAAGATTACGATTCCGCTTGTACTCGTTCTGCTCGTTCAGACCGGTGTTTACATCACTGTTTTTGCGAGCGGTGTCCGCGGTTACAGTATGTATTATCTTGCACTTCTGGTGGTAGAGTGTATCCTTATGGGCGCTACTATCGACTACGGTATCCTGTTTACTAACTATTACCGTGAAAGCAGAAAGACTATGGATGTCAAAGAAGCGTTATCTGCAGCCTATGACGGATCGATTCACACGATTCTTACTTCAGGTCTTATAATGATTCTGGTTACCGGTGTCCTCGGATTTGCTCCCATTGATCAGACTATCGCACAGATTTGTCAGACTGTTTCAATAGGTGCACTTTCAGCTACCGTGCTGATTCTGTTTGTTCTGCCGGGACTTCTTGCAGCGTTGGATAAGTCTGTTACCAAAGAACGTAAAAAGAAAACTAAATAATTATTGAAAGGAGTTGTTTCAGGACAGCTCCTTTTATTCTTCTAAAGCTTTACGGAGTCGTGTGAGAACTTTCTTCTCTATTCTTGAAACATACGATCGGGAGATATTAAGTCTTTCTGATACCTCTGACTGAGTTAAAGGTTTGTTTCCGTCGAGTCCGTAACGGAGTATTATAATGGTTCTTTCGCGTGAATCAGTTATTCGTTTGATTTCCTTACGTAGCTTTTTTAGCATGGTCATTTTGTATATATCTTCTATGATCTCGTCTTCTGTTGCGATTATATCCATGAGAGTCAGTGGATTTCCTTCGCTGTCTGTGTCAATGGGTTCGTTCACGGAGATGTCCTGTGCTGTCTTTTTCTGTGATCTGAAATACATCAGTATTTCGTTTTCAACACACCGTGCAGCATATGTAGCCAGACGAGTACCTTTGTCAATATTGAAGGTATTTATTGCTTTTATCAGTCCTATTGTTCCTATAGAAATGAGATCGTCCTGCTGTGCAGAATTTGAGTAATATTTTTTTATAATATGTGCAACAAGTCGAAGGTTGTGTTCTATAAGCTTGTTTTTGGCATTAATGTCACCGTTACGACAGGCTAAAAGGCATTCTCGCTCTTCTTTAGCTGTCAGAGGAGGTGGGAACGAACTCGCACTCGACAGATGCAGAGCGAAAAATAAAAGGTTAGACAAAGAATTCAATACAGTTTCAATAATCATAAAATCACCGTCCGTATCAAGTATATGCGGTCGGCTTATTCATTATTTTTCATATGAACTTATTTTTGTTTACAAAACTGAATTATTATGATAAAATCAAAACAATAGTATTCAAAGAATGCAAGAGGGATTTATATGAAAGAACTTAAATTTTTCCTTATAACTGATACTCATTATTTTAAAAATTCACTTGGCGCTTACGGTGAAGAGTACGAGCGTTTTATGGACTATGAGCAGAAGTGCTTTGCAGAAACACAGAGTATCAACGAAGCTGTATTTGATTATTTATCAAAGAGCAATGAGGCAGATATCCTTCTCATTGCAGGTGATCTTTCTTTCAACGGTGAAAAGGAAAGCCACAAGGCTTTTTCTGCTATGTTGAAGGACTTCAAAGAAAAGACAGGTAAGGCGGTTTATGTCGTAACTGCAGGTCACGATGCAAATAAAAATCCCTTCGCATTTGACAATACCGGCAGGCTGTCTCCTGAAGGTACAGCTTTTGAAGAGCTGTATGACTACTATCGTGATTTCGGTTACGATCAGTCGATTGAGTTCAACCGTGAGCATATGTCATACGTAGCCGAGCTTTCTGACGATGTCAGACTTCTCGTTATCTGCAATGATACGGCAGAGGGTAACAATAAGGAATATGATGACGAGTTTATCGGATGGATAAAAGCGCAGGCTCAAAAGGCACAGGCGGACGGTAAGATGATGATTGCTATGGAGCATTATCCTGTCCTTGCCGGACAGCCGCTTCTTAATCTCATCGCAGATGCAAGACAGAAAGGCAGCAAGAAGCTTATTGAAACTCTGGCAGATAACGGTGTCCATCTCATCTTTACGGGACATATGCATAACCAGAGTGTTAATGTTACCGAAACTCAGAAAGGCAACAAGTTCTACGATGTCTGCACCGGTTCTGCCATAGGCTGTCCTGCATTTATGAGACTTGTTACGATAAAGGACGAAAGTACGGTAGATATAAAGAGTATACCTGTTCCTGACTTTGAGTGGGATAAGAAAGGTAAAACGGGCGAACAGTATCTTCAGGATCAGTTTGATATGATGATCAGAACAATGGTAAGCTCCATTGAAAATAATCCTGAAAAATTCTGTAAAAAAATCAATATGACTTATAAACCGTCTATGGATAAGCCGATGCGTATGCTTGGCAGAAAAGTCTCTACGGTTACTCTTGGTACTTTAGGAAAACTTCTTTTTATAAAAGTAGATGAATCTATCAAGTCCGTTAAGTTTGCTGATTTTGCAGTTAATATCGTGCGTTCTGTGTTCACGGGAAATCAGCCGTATGTCGAGGGTACTCCTGAGGGTGATGTTCTTCTGAAGCTGTTCAGAAAGATCAGACCTTTTGTGAAGACTTTAAAGGGTTCTCAGGGTGAAGTTTTTGATTCATATGAACTTCTTAAACATACGGTCGGAAACTACGGCATTGATGACTATAATGCTGAGATTAAGCTTAAATGAGGATGTAGTATGGTTTCTTTAGAACTTTTCAATTACGATATTTTTCCGAAAGTATTTCCTTGCGATACGGAGATTGAGGTCACGATCAAGCCTTTGGGTGCACACGCTGAGTTCAAGGGCGAATATTCTCTGTGGGTGAAGGCACTCACTCAGGGTAATATCAGAGATTACAAAGAGAGAAATAATCTCGTTGAGTATAAAGTAATTCCCGACGAGGATGGCTGTCTTCGTTTCAGTCATACATACAAAGATGAGCAGGAACATTTTGTCGAAGTGATAAAAGATGGCAAGAGAGTAGTAAGACTTTCTGTCTACTCGCTTAACAAAGATATGCTAGGACGCTATCCGTTCAGGGGTGATCTTCATATGCACACCAGTCGCTCTGACGGAAAACAGGCTCCTGCGATAGTAGCGGCGGAGTACAGGAAAAACGGCTACGATTTTCTTGCCATAACTGACCATGACTCATACTATCCGTCTCTTGAAGCTATCAATGCTTTCAAAGATGTACCGATCGAGTACACTCTCGTTACAGGCGAGGAGGTGCATCTGGAGGATAACGATATCCACATTGTCAACTTCGGCGGGAAGTACAGCGTAAATGCGCTTATGCCGGGCGATCACCATATTGACGTCGGACCGGGAAAAGAATTCAGATCGCTTGACGGTGAATGTCCCGAAATAATAAGTGTCGAGGAGTACAAAAGGCAGGTCAATGAACTTGCAGAAACTCTCGATATACCAGAAGGAATTGAAAAGTTTGTATATGCTTCGTGCGTGTGGATTTTCAATCATATCAGAAAAGCAGAAGGATTAGGAATTTTCTGCCATCCGTACTGGATTTCAAATGTCTTTCAGGTACCCGAAACTCTTGTTGAGTATATGATGGAAACCAAACCGTTCGACGCTTTTGAGGTTCTCGGTGGTGAACAGTATTATCAACAGAACGGATTCCAGGCAGCAAGATACTATGATGACAGAGCAAAAGGAAGGTGTTACCCGATAGTAGGTAGTACCGACAGCCATTCCTGTGTTCACAATGACGGGGCTTTTGTAGCATCAACTATTGTATTTGCATCCGAAAACACCCGCGAAGGTCTGGTATCTGCTATCAAGGATATGTACAGTGTGGCAGTAGATTCTATCAGCAAGGAACACAGACTTGTAGGTGAAACGAGATTTATAAGATACGGTGACTTCCTTTTAAGAGAGTTTTTCCCGCTTCATGATGAACTCACTTTTGAAGAAGGCAGACTTATGAAGGATTATGTCTGTGGTGACGAATCTGCAGAAGCTCTGCTGAGAGCCATAAGCGGCAGAATGAAGAAACAAAGAGAAAAATACTTTAAGTTTTAGTTAATATAAATGGGGTTTTGAAATGAAGATTGAAAATGTATGGCCCGGTTGGCAGATAGAATGCGAAATAGGCAGAGGTGCTTCCGGGGTAGTATACAGGTGTATCAGAAATGATAACGGTGTCAACGCGTATGCAGCGATCAAGGTTATAACTGTCCCTAAAGAGAGCGACAACAATACCGTGGGGCTTGATGCTACAAGAATGCTGTATAACCAGAGTAACGGCAAGAAGACTGTCGATGCCTACGTTAATGAGATTGAACTTCTTGAGGCTTTGAAAGGTGCACCGAATATAGTAAGCATTGACGATTTTACGGTAGTAGAAGAGGAAAATTACTGGCAGATATTTATCCGTATGGAGCTTCTTACAGACCTGAGAACTTACTTCAGAAACAAACCTGTTACTGAAGGAGAAGTCATAAAACTCGGTAAGGATATCTGTGCCGCACTTACTTTGTGCCAGAGAAATAATATCGTTCACAGGGATATCAAGCCCGAAAATATTTTTGTATCCCGTTTCGGTGATTTCAAAATAGGTGACTTCGGAATTGCTAAACGCCGTGACAATTCGATGGGAACGGTGTCTTTCAAAGGAACTTACAATTACATAGCCCCCGAAACTGTAAGAGAGTTCAGAAATGATGTCAGATCAGATATGTACTCGCTTGGACTTGTTATGTATGAAATCCTTGGAGGAAAGCTGCCTTTCGTTGATAATATGACTTATGGTATATCAAATCAGGTGCAGAAAGAACAGGCATTATCACGGAGACTGGCAGGGGAGAGAATTCCACCGATTTACGGTGCAAGCGGACCGTTGAATCGCGCTATTCTTAAAGCTTGTTCATTCAACCCTGCAGAGAGATTTGAGAGTCCTGAAGCTTTTGCACGTGCACTCGCTCCGTCTTCGACGAGCACTACCGTTGCAGGAGGAGTTCCACCTGTAATGCCTCCTGTACCACCTGTCACACCTCCCGTCGTGCCTCCGATAAAAATGGACACACCTAAAAAGAAAAGTAAAGCAGGACTTATAATAGGTATAGTTGCTGCGTTACTAGTTGTTTTCGGTATAATTTCTGCAATCCTTATCGTAGGAATCATAGCCGGAAGCGGTGGTAGCAATAAAAAGGATACCGAAGACCCGATAATTGAAGTTCCGACAGCAAGCTACTATGGGGATGAAGATCCTACAATTTCTGAGGAGACTACTGAATCTACGACTGAGGAAATTACAACAATAACAACAACAACTACTACAACTGTGCCACGTGAGTCTGCGACGATGCCTACGATGCCGCCGGTTACGGTACCTGCTATACAGCCGAATCAGACGACAAAGCCACCGGAGCCGGATTGCAAAAACGGACATACAACCAATTTCGGCCATTGTGAACGTTGTGGTGAAGTTATTATAACGGAGAGCGTTCAGGAAGCTCTCGTTAAGTGGGAAACCTCATATAACAGTGCGATCGAAAAATATATACTGGCGGAAGAAGCTGTAAACACAGGTGACCACGTTGCAGTACTGAAAAATGCTCAGGCTGCAAACAGAGACCTGAAAGCGGCGATTGATGCCACTAAGGTTCACCCTGAACTGAGCGATATGACATCCGCAATGCAAGAAGTGTATAATTACATGGGTGCTTTGAATTCGTCTTCCCAGGCAAATGAAACTTCGACATATATCTTTATTCAACAGGATAGTATGGTTTTGCCGTACATAGCCAAGACGATCACTATATACAACGAAAAATGGGTTCCGTTATGCATGGAATGGGCTGAAGCTAACAAATAATTTAGCCCGTAATCGCAAGGGAAAAACGAAGATCCGTTGAGCTTAATTCTACACAAATGAGGTTTTAAAATGAGGATAGAAAATGTCTGGCAGGACTGGCGGACGGAATGCGAAATAGGCAGAGGTGCATCAGGTGCAGTATACAGATGTGTCAGAAACGATAATGGGATCAATGCCTATGCGGCGGTCAAGGTCATAACTGTTCATAAAGAAAAAAAGTCAGACCTTGATTCTACAAGGATGCTGTATAACGAAAGCAGCGGCAAGAGAGCTGTTGATGCCTACGTTAACGAAATAAAACTTCTTGAGTCGTTGAAGGGTGCGCCAAACATAGTCAGCATCGATGACTACAAGGTTGTAGAAAACGATGATTGCTGGCAGATATTTATCCGGATGGAACTTCTTACAGATCTGAGAACTTACTTCAGAAACAAACCTGTAACTGAAGGTGAAGTCATAAAGCTCGGAAAGGACATCTGTGCCGCACTTACTCTGTGTCAGAAAAATAATATCGTTCACAGAGATATCAAACCTGAAAATATTTTTGTATCCCGATTCGGTGACTTCAAAATAGGTGACTTCGGAATTGCAAAGTACCGTAACAGTTCTATGGGTACGGTTTCTTTCAAGGGAACGTACAGTTACATAGCACCGGAAACTGTTAGAGAGTTCAGAAATGATATCAGGTCAGATATGTATTCGCTCGGACTTGTTATGTATGAACTTCTGTGCGGCAGACTACCGTTTATCGATACTGTCAGTAGCGATATATCAACTAAAACTCAGAGAGAACAAGCTTTGACTCGCAGACTGTCAGGTGAACCTGTGCCTCCCATTCAGGGCGTAAGCAGTATCCTGAATCATGCAATTCTCAAGGCGTGTGCGTTCAATTCAGCAGAAAGATTTGCAAGTCCTGAGGATTTTGCACAGGCACTTGCAGTGTCTTCTACAAACACTACGGTTATTGACGGTATGCCTTACGTCATAACATCCACAAAAAATAAGAAACCCGAAAAGAAGAATAAAACCGGTCTGATAATAGGGATTATCGCAGCGGTAGTCGTGGTACTCGGTATAATTACCGCAGTGATTATCACAAGTATTCTGGTGGGGAACAGAGTTGGAGACGCACCTCAACCTGAAGATACTACGGTAGATATCCCGACGGCAAGCTATTATGAAGATGAAGAGCCGGCAACCTTCGTTGAGGTGACTGACGAAGAAACTACTGAAGAAACTACCGAGGAGAGTACCGAAGACACTACTACGACTGCAAAGCCTACGGAGCCTGATAAGTCAGAAGATAAAAAAGAACATCCGCAAGGTTCAGGATCTGAAGATACAGTTACAACCACAACCACAACCACAACCACTACCACTACCACAACGAGACCTACACCTACACCAAGAAAAACTGTAAGTGCAAGCCATTCACCGTACTCTTTCAATGAAACAAGGTTGACGGCGACCACCTCTCACCCTGCAAGCTATGTTATCATTACAGACACCGTTCCGGGTTATAGTGATCCTTGGATATTGCAGATGAAGAAGAACGGCGGTTCGGGAACAAGCTGGTACTTCGATGCTGAAATGTTAGTTTCGGGAACTCATACAGTTGTAATTACAGCTACATTCCCTGACGGTTCAACAGCCACAGATACGATACAGATCCGATATCCGTTTTAACTTTTAATAGAATCAACACCTGCAAAGCTTGCAGGTGTTTTTTTCTATGCTTCTTATGTGATAAAAGTATGCTTTTCTCTTGTAAAATCCTGTCATATATAGTAGAATAAAAACGGCATTATTCTTGGGAGGGAATTATATGTTTATTTTTTTAGCACTTCTTGCAGGTGTACTTGCAGGTCTTGTTGACATTTTTGTTATCGGTCGAGGCAAAAAGCCTGTAGGAAAAATCTTTACGGTGCTCGGAGATATGTTTGCTTCAAACTTTATCTCTATTTTTGCAACGGA
This sequence comes from Acutalibacteraceae bacterium, assembly GCA_045648065.1. GTDB lineage: Bacteria > Bacillota > Clostridia > Oscillospirales > Acutalibacteraceae > CAG-488. The sequence goes on from JAZRNG010000183.1 coordinate 11,426, forward strand.
ATACATTTATACGCTTAAAAACAAAGTGTCAGTTTTGTATCTTGAGGAGTACTCGTGGAGAGTATGCCTTCTGCATTTTCTGTTCACTTTTGTTATAGGTCTTGTGTGGATTCTCGTGATTGCTTTTTTTGACGGCAATGTGTTCTGTAAAAAAGACAGTGTGAAACTCAGAAAGACTATGACTGCAGTGAGCGTGGTGTCAGTTGTATTAATGGCACTCGGTTTGGCCGCATTCACAGGAACGGTCTGGTCAAAAGAAACTTTTGGCGATGTAGACCCCGATCAGCTTATAGTTAATCTTTTTTCGCCATCAGAAGGAACGAGTAGTGAAGTAATGGATACACTCTGGCGAGGTCCCGTGCTTCAGACAGCTGCCGTGACTTTTCTTTTTGCTCTTTTTGTATTCTCTACAAGAGCACTTTATCTCAAAAGAAAAGATAAAGAAGTCAGACTTTTTTCGGTTGTATTGAGAAAGATTATCGCACTTCTTCTTGCTGCATTGATGCTTGCAGGCGGAATAACTTTCGGTGTAAAAGAGTTCCAGTTAAAGACACTCTACAATATGTACTACACTGAGTCGGATTTCATTGCAGAAAACTTTGCTGATCCGAGAGAAGTTAAAATGCAGTTCCCCAAGGAAAAGAGAAATCTTATTCACATTTATCTTGAATCTATGGAAAACACATATATGTCAAGAGATAAGGGCGGCTATATGGATGAAAATCTCCTCAGACCGCTGACTGAACTCGCAGAAGAAGGCGTAACCTTCTCACACCGCAGCGAAGGCTTCGGCGGACCTGTCGCCACAAAGGGTTGTACATGGTCTGTTGCTGCGATGGTAAATATGACTACGGGACTTCCGATGAAGGTTCCTACGGGCGGTAATGATTACGGCTCACCGGGTAACTTCCTTCCGGGTGCAGTAACGATAGGTGATATCCTTAAAGCTCAGGGCTATGAACAGTCACTTATGTTTGGTGCTACGGCGAAGTTCGGAGGACTGAACTACTTCTATGAAAGCCACGGTGACTTTAATATCCTTGACCATGATGCAGCGAAGGAAAAGGGATGGATCCCTGAAGATTACAAAGTATGGTGGGGATATGAGGATGATAAGCTCTACGAGTATGCGAAGAATGAGCTTACAAGACTCAATGAAACAGGTAAACCGTTCTACTTTGTAATGGAAACTGCAGATACACATTTCCCTGACGGTTACGTAGGACCTAACACACCCACTCCGCGTGACAGTCAGTATTCAAACGTAATCGCATACAGTGCAGATGAAGTTACAAAGTTTGTTCGTTGGATTCAGCAGCAGCCTTTCTATGAAAACACTACGATCGTTCTTATCGGTGATCACCTTAGCATGGACAAGAACTACTTCAAAGATATGGATTCAGCATACCTCAGAACTACGTTCAACCTTATCATTAATCCTGCTGAAGGACTCAATGATATACCCGAAGAGAGAAGATTCAACCGTTGGTGGTTCAACGGTGATATGTTCCCGACCATGCTTTCAGCTATGGGCGTAAAAATCGAAGGTGAAAGACTTGGCCTCGGCACAAACCTTTTCTCAGGTAAGCCTACAATTATGGAAGAAAACGGTGAAGGTGAAGAGGGTTGGAAGTTCATTGACGAGAAGTTCTCATACAAGAGTGAAATGTATAACGCCAAAATCCTTGTAGGAAACAATGATCCTTTTGAAAATACAAATGTAACTGAATACTAATTTCTGAATTGACAATATGATTGTCTGGTGTTAAACTAAACTTAATCATTCAGAATGGAGGAAACAGTATGAAATTAACAAGAAAGATTACAGCTTTTGTCCTTGCTTTTGTAGTGGCAATGGGCTGTATGACAAGTGTATCAGCACTTTCACTCAACGATGAGTATGAGGATCTTGCAGCAGAGTTTGTCTTTGGTGAGGGTCCGGTTGTGGGTGACTACTCGATAGATTACAGGTATTTTTCACCCGTAGGTGAAGGCGACAGTACAAAGTATCCGCTTGTTATCTGGCTTCACGGTATGGGTGACGGCAGTGAAGACGGTAAGCAGGTTTCAAAAAGTGAGATTGCTTACTGGGCAAGTGATGAGTTCCAGGCTCGTTTTGATCCCGCAGGCGGTGCATTTATCCTTGCTGCACGTTCACGTGAAGAAAACGGCAAGTTCTGGGATAATGATCTCGTAGAGCCTCTCAGAGCCGCTATTGATGACTTTATCGCAGAGAATAAAGATAATGTAGACACTACAAGAATTTACATCGGCGGTTATTCGATGGGTGGCAAGATGACTCTTAAGATGTCTGTCGCATATCCCGAAATGTTTGCAGCAGCATTCCCGATCTGTCCCGCATGGTCTGTTCCTGAGGAGTACGTCGGTTGTCTTTCAGATCTTCCTCTCTGGCTTACATCAAGCAGCCGTGATCCGCTTGTGAACTATCATATGGCAGTTATCCCCACATGGAACAGAATTATGGCTGCTTCAAATGTGGCAGAGGATTGCCGATTCTCAACTCTTACTAAGGTGTGCTATGCAAACGGTGAAAAGACATCAAGCTCTCATCACGCATGGTTTTCAGTAAACTATGATATGTTTTCAATCGAAAACGGTGACTATCCGAATATGTCTACAGTAAATGGTCTTGGTGAAGAAGTTAAACTTTCATACCCGAACGGTATGATTTCATGGCTTTCTCAGTTCACTTCTGACTTTGATGGTACACCGATCGACGGTATGGGTAACCTTGAAGGCGGTAATAATACTGACGGTATGGTTTATTTTGAGAGTATCTGCGATTTCTTCGATGCATTGTTCAATGCAATCAAGATGGTTTTCTCATTCTGATGAAAGGATGATTTTATGTTTAAAGGCCTTATAAGAATAATTGTCTCGGTAATAACAGCAATTACAACATTTTTTACACCTGCTACGGTAGCTCCCACAGCACCGCTTGTAAATGTCAATCCTAATCCTATTAAGCAGGAAGTTCTTTCACAGGATCTGACTGTAATGACGTACAATCTCAAATGCAGCGGTGAAGGCGAGTATTCTCAGGAAAGCAGAAAAGGCGGTATCTGCTCAAATATCAACAGATATTCACCTGACTCATTCGGCGTTCAGGAGGCAGATAAAAACTGGATAGCTCTTCTTGATGAAGCAATGCCCGAGTATGATTATTTCGGAACATACCGTGATGACGGCATTTCAGAGGGCGAGTCAAACAATATTTTCTATAAAAGAGACAAGTATGAGCTTGTTGATTCGGGCGACTTCTGGCTTTCCGAAACTCCCGACGTACCGTCGAGAGGATGGGATGCGGCTTGTAACAGAATCTGTACTTATGTCATTCTCAGGGACAAGGTTACAGGCTTTGTCTATGCTCATTTCAATACTCATCTTGATCATGTGAGCGAAGTTGCACAAGCGGAGTCTATAGCTCTCATTTCTTCAAAGATTGCACAGATCGCTCCCGATATTCCTGTAGTGCTCACAGGAGATTTCAACTTCAAGCAGACAAAGGATCTCTATGAAAATGTGCTTGACTGCGGATTCAGCGATACAAAATTTATGGCAGAAGATTATGATGTAGGTGCGACATATAACGGATATAATCTCATCAACTTCAGCGTAAATCCGATTGACTACGTCTTTGTAAATGCTTATATAAAGGATGTAAAATCAAGCTCAATCGATAAATCAAAATATAACGGAATGTATCCGTCAGATCATTTCCCTGTTATAGTTGAGATGACAATGTTTAATGGTTAAAAGCGAAGAAACTATCGGTTATCCGATAGTTTCTTTTTTGATCTCAGAATTTTAAAATCAAATACGGGCATACTTATCATAGAAATATGAAAGGATGACTGATATGATTGAACAGGATACAATAAAACTTTTGCGTGAGTGTGATGCAGGTGTAAAAATGGGAATGGATTCAATTGAAGACGTGCTTGATAATGTAGAGTCTGAAAGTCTTAAAAATTATCTTGAAACCTGCAGATGCGGACACGAAAAGCTTGACAAAGAAATACAGAATCTGCTCGAATGCTACGATGATGAGGGCAAAGATCCGAGTGCTATGTCAAAAGGTATGTCATGGATGAAGACTAATGCAAAGCTTATGCTTGACAATTCTGATGCTACTATCGCTGACCTGATGACAGACGGATGCAATATGGGTGTAAAATCACTCAGCAGATATCTCAATCAGTACAAGGCGGCAGATGAACAGTCAAAGGATATCGCTAAACGTCTCATAAGCCTTGAAGACCGTCTTGCGGTGGATATAAGACCATATTTATAAAGAAAAAGCACAGACTGTTTTGGGTTTCTGAAAAAGAGCTGTAAAAAACAAAGGTTTTTTACAGCTCTTTTAACTTTTGTGTCAGAACCTTCCACCGCCACCACCGTGGACTCTTCCTGATGAACCTGTTCTCATACCGCCACCTCTTGAAGATGTGTTCTGTGTCTGTCTCGGAACACGTGTGACGTGCTGATAAAGGAACATTTCGCTTTGCTGAGTGAGATGTATACTACCCGGTATCTGATAGTCATTGGCAGATGGTTTCCTGCGTACACTTTTAAGCTGACCGCGGAAGGTGAGCATTATCGCGAGCGAAATACCCATACCGATCAGTATAGAACCGGGAATCCACAAAAGACTGAGTTTGCCTTTAGGAAGATTTTCACTTGTATACGGCTGACCTTTTTGAGCCTGATCGAGGAAATCGTCACACAGGTCAGCGTATGTTTCAAAAGCTTTTTCAAAATCTCCGTCACTGAGATAGGGCTGCATCTGATCACCTATGTAATTCCACCCATCGTAGGTGAATGCTTCGTTTCCGTATCCTGACGTAGAAATGAACCATTGACTTTCTTCCATATTAATAAGCAGGAGGATACCGCCGTTCCTGTCTCCGAAACCGAAATTATTATAATCATAAGTATCGTCTGCAAATTCTTCATCTGTCATACCCGAACCGTCGAGTGTTTCAACGGTAACGATGACTACGTCGAACTCGTATTTCTCACTGACAGAGTCAAGCTTTCCGAGTATATTTTCTTCCTGACTGTCAGTCAGTATATCTGCACCGTCAGTAAGTCTTGGAACTATTTTGTCGCCGAGAGCAAAAGCCGGAGTCATTAATGATAAACTAAGGAAAACAGCTGCAATCAGATAAGATATTTTTTTAATCATACGACACAGCCTCCTTTTACGTTAACAGCAACCATGCAAGAGCGTATACAGCTGCACTAAGTCCTGCACCGCAGGCGATTACGCTCTTCCAGAAAGCTTTCTTGTCGACAGGAAGATCACCTATGAACTTGCCTGTCTGTCCGTTCATTGCAAATGTGAATTTTTCTCCCTGCCATGTTGTGTTAAGGAGCCAGACCGGGTAGAGAGCGTATTTTGCGACACCGTTTTCAAGTCGGACAGAGCTGTTTTCTGTTATAACGCTGTTATAACCTGTGACGGTCTGTGCAAATAGCTGTTCCGTGCCTGTTTTGATTCTTTGATTTGCTCTTTCTATGCTGATGTCGGGAGTAACGTCATACTTGTCTGCAAGATAACCTGCAAGGTAAGCTGTCTGAAAATCAACGGCATCTTTAAAGTCGAAAGGTTCGATTGATTCCATCAGATCATCAGCCATTTTTGACGAGCCGTCGACAGGGACGTGGGCGAATGATACATGGCCTCCGCGGCGTACTCTGTAAGTGCTTGTGCGTGTGTAGTTGTACTTTGTGTCGCTCCAATGCTGCACTCTCGTTGCCTTGTAGTTAATATTTGCGTTAGCTTTGGCATCAAAGAGCCAGAAGGGGACGTAGATACCCTTAATTTCATCAATGTGGTTTTCGTCTTTAAAAGACTTAGGAATAAATTTTTTTCCTGAAATATGCTTTTTGAGTGCTTCTTTTGCACCCGTTTTATCAATTTTAAAAGGGATGACGAAATCAGGTCTGAGCATTCCTGAAACGTTTCCTGAAATGACAACGGGATTGTCGCAGTACGGGCAGGAGGTTGCTGCTGTGTTTTCGTCAGCGACGATTTCACCTCCGCAGGATTGACAGACATACGATCTGATCGAGTCTGTTTCACCATCCTGCCAGTTGCTTCCGGGCGCGGTATCCCAATCCATACTGTCCGAGGGAACGTTACGGTCCTCTTCATGCAGAGCTTTTATAACGTCCATTTCAAATTCGCTGTCACAGTACGGACATTTCATTTTTTGTACAGAAGTGTTGAACTCTATGGCACCGCCGCAAGACGGGCATTTATATTCTAAGGTAGCTGACATTAAACTCACCTCGTTGAATACTTTTATCGAACATCGTTTTCGTCAAATCTGTCACCGCATTCGGGACAGAACTTCGGGGGATTGTGCGGATCCTCGGGTTTGAAGCCACACTTATCGCACTGATAAAGAGGTGCTCCTGCAGGCTTAGGTGAACCACATTCCTGACAGAATTTACCCTTATTAACTGCACCACATGAGCAAGTCCAGCCTTCTGCTTCTGCAGGCTTGGGTGATCCGCAATCGGGACAGAATTTACCTGTTGCAGTTGCTCCGCAGGCACATTTCCAGCCTCCCTGCGCAGGTAC
>JAZRNG010000184.1:0-48150 GCA_045648065.1 Acutalibacteraceae bacterium
TCAAAAGAAGTGGCAGTTGAATTTGAAGTTGGCGGAAAAGTCTGCAGAATGGGTGGTATCGCAAAAGGCAGCGGTATGATTCACCCGAATATGGCAACAATGCTTGTTTTCATCACAACTGACGTCGCAATCGCTCCTGAGCTTCTTCAGAAAGCTCTGAGCACGGATATCGCTTCAACCTTCAATATGGTAAGTGTTGACGGTGACACATCAACAAACGATATGGTAACTGTTCTTGCCAACGGTATGGCAGGTAACAAGATTATTGATAAAGAGGACGAGAGCTTTGCTGAGTTCTGTAAGGCACTTAACAGCGTAACAGTTTACCTCTGCAGAAAGATCGCAGGTGACGGTGAAGGTGCAACAAAGCTTCTTGAATGTAAAGTAACAGGTGCAGCAGATGAAAAGACAGCAAAGACTGTTGCAAAATCAGTTATCTGCTCTTCACTTCTCAAGGCTGCTATGTTCGGTGCTGACGCTAACTGGGGCCGTGTGCTTTGTGCTATCGGTTACAGCGGTGCTGACGTTGACGTAAATAAAATCGATGTAAGCTTTGAATCCTCAAAGGGTAAGCTTGATGTTTGTGTAAACGGTGCAGGCATTGACTTCTCTGAGGAAAAGGCAAAGGAAATCCTTCTTGAAAAAGAGATCGATATCCTCGTTGAGCTCAACTCAGGCGAAGCAAATGCTACTGCATGGGGCTGTGACCTTACATACGATTACGTTAAAATCAACGGTGACTACAGAACCTAAGGGGTATTTACTATGAGAATTTCAAATGCAGACAGAGCACACGTTCTTACACACGCTCTTCCGTACATACAGAAATATACAAATAAAATCCTTGTTGTCAAATACGGCGGTAACGCTATGATAAACGAGGATCTCAAGCAGTCTGTTATGAGCGACATCATCCTTCTTTCAACAGTAGGAATCAAGGTCGTTCTCGTTCACGGCGGTGGCCCTGAAATCACAGATATGCTTGCTAAAATCGGCAAAGAAACTCAGTTTGTCAATGGTCTTCGTGTTACTGACAAGGAGACTGCAGATGTAGTTCAGATGGTTCTTGCCGGTAAAATCAACAAGAGCCTTGTAAGCCTTATCCAGTCAAAGGGCGGTAAGGCAATCGGTCTTAGCGGTGCCGACGGTCATATGATCATCGCAAAGCCTCGCTGTGCTGAGCTCGGTTTCGTAGGTGACATCGAAAAGGTTGACGTTACTCCCATTCTTGACACTATCTCAATGGGTTACATCCCCGTTGTTTCAACAGTCGGCTGTGATAAAGAGGGCAACGTTTACAATATCAACGCTGATACAGTTGCAGCTAAAATCGCAGGTGAACTCAAGGCAGAAAGCCTTATCTCAATGACAGATATCGAAGGTATTCTCCGTGACAAGGATGATCCGTCATCACTCATTTCACGTATCTTCATCGAAGACGCTCCGAAGCTTACCGAAGAAGGCATCATCTCAGGTGGTATGATCCCGAAGGTTCAGTGCTGTGTTGACGCAATCAACTGGGGTGTTCACAAAGTTTTCGTTATTGACGGACGAGTTAAGCATTCAATTATCATTGAAATCCTTACTGATGAGGGTATCGGTACTATGTTTGTAAAAGGTGAGGATTACAAGAAAAAGCACCCGGAGGCATAATAAATGAGTATTACAGAAATAGATAAGCAGTACGTAGCCAACACTTATGCACGTTTCCCGATTGAGCTTGTCAGCGGTAAAGGCGCACTTCTCAAGGATTCTGAAGGCAAGGAATATATCGACCTCGGCTCAGGAATTGCAGTAAACGTGTTCGGTGTGGCAGATGATGAGTGGCTCAAGGCGGTTACAGACCAGCTTTCCACTCTCACACATACATCAAACCTCTACTTCACAGAGCCCTGCTCGACTCTTGCAAAAATGCTCTGCGAAAGAACAGGAATGAAAAAAGCATTTTTCGGCAACAGCGGCGCTGAAGCTAACGAATGTGCAATCAAGGTTGCACGTCGATATGCTTTTGACAAATACGGTGATGAATCTCACTCGACTATCATCACGCTTAAAAACAGCTTCCATGGAAGAACAATCGCAACTCTTACCGCAACAGGTCAGGATGGTTACCACACACATTTCGGTCCGTTCGTTGAAGGTTTTGTTTATGCTGAGGCGAATAACGCCGATGACGTTCGCAAGCTTGCTGAGGAAAATAATTGTGTTGCAATAATGATGGAACTTGTTCAGGGCGAAGGCGGTGTATGCAAGCTCGATCGTGAGTTCGTTGACGAAGTAAAGAAAATCGCTGACGAAAAGGATATGCTTATCATCATCGATGAGGTTCAGACAGGCAACGGCAGAACAGGTTCTCTCTACGCTTTCCAGCAGTATGACCTTATGCCCGATATCGTTACAACGGCAAAGGGTATCGGTGGCGGTCTTCCGATCGGTGTTGCAATGCTTGGCGAAAAGGTTGAAAACGTTCTCATCCCCGGCTCACACGGTACAACCTTCGGTGGAAATCCTGTATGCTGTGCAGGTGCTTGTAACATTCTTTCAAGAATCGACGACGAGCTTCTCAGCGAAGTTCAGGCAAAGTCAGAATACATCTTTGAGGAGTTTGAGGGTTCAAAGGGTGTAAAAAGTGTCAGCGGTCTCGGTCTTATGATCGGCATCGAGACAGAAAAAGATGCAAAAGAAATTGTAAACGCTTGTATGCAGAAGGGTGTTCTCGTGCTCACTGCAAAAACAAAGATAAGACTTCTTCCTCCGCTTAACATCGGCTGGGATGAGCTGAAAAAAGCAGTTGCAATTCTTAAGGATATCATTGCAGAATAAATCAAATACTAAAAGGGCGGATTGTTGCAAAACTTTCCGTCCTTTAACTTTTATGAGGTGAAATTATGTGTACAGCTATAAGCTTTAAAACAAAAGACCATTACTTCGGCAGAACTCTCGACCTTGAATATCACTACAACGAAAGTGTAGTGATAACACCGAGGAATTTTTCTTTCCCTTTTTCAGAAAATCACTATGCCATCATCGGCATCGCAACGGTTATTGACTCCTATCCCCTTTACTATGAAGCGACAAACGAAGTGGGTTTAAGCGTTGCAGGGCTTAACTTTCCGGGGAACGCCTTCTTTCATCCTGTCAACGAAAGCAAAATCAACGTTGCTCCGTTTGAATTCATACCGTATATTCTCGCACAATGCTGTAATATTTACGAAGTGAAAACTCTGCTTAAAAAAATAAACATCGCAGATATTGACTTCCGACCAGACCTGAAAGCCTCTCCGCTTCATTGGATAATCTCTGATAAAAACTACAGCATAACTGTTGAATCTGTCAGAGACGGACTGAAAATATACGAAAATCCAATCGGCGTACTGACTAACAATCCTCCGTTTGACTGGCAGATGACAAACCTCGCAAATTATATCAATCTTACTGCAGAAGAACCGAAAAACACGTTTGCACCGTCTGAGAAAATCTGTACTTTTTCAAAAGGAATGGGTGCTGTCGGTCTGCCGGGCGACCTTTCTTCAGTTTCTCGTTTTGTCCGTGTGGCTTTCACAAAGCTGAATTCCGTCTGTGGTGAAAGCGAAACTGAAAGCGTTAGTCAGTTTTTCCATATTTTAGGCTCTGTTGAACACACAAAAGGTGTTGTTCATCTCGGTGACAGTAAATATGAAATCACAGTTTACACCTCGTGCTGTAACACAGACAAGGGTATTTTTTATTACACCACTTACGAAAACCCTCAGATCTGTGCAGTGGATATGCATAAGGAAAACCTTGACGGCAATACCCTTTTTATGTATCCGCTTGAGCATACGCCTCAGATAAATACAATAAATTTCTGACAAATCATCACTTTCAGATATACAAATATCCCGACAAAAATGACTTTGTCGGGATATTTGCATACAGCTTTTCTTCTGAGCCAAATTTTCTTGAGAAATAATAATAATTACTGAACTGTTATTTGCCGGTATCTAATCCAAGAATGTAATCTGAGGAAACATTATAAAACCTGCAAAGTGTAACAAGGTGACGGAGAGGAAGCTCATTAAGTCCTTTTTCGTAGCGAGAATAAACTTGCTGATAGTGTTGAGGATATCAGCGATCTGCTTTTGAGTATAGTCCCTGTCTTCTCTCAACTCGCGGATAATTTCGTAATACTTTTTCATGTTTATCACCTCAAAAAAACATTACGACACATCAAATGTGATGTATTGACTTTACACTATATATGGCGTAAAATAACAATGATACTATGAATTTAGTATTTGATTTTACGAACTATTTTATAACTGCGAAAGGGTGAAGAAAATGAAAATCAGAGTTTTGGAAACATTAGTGGCAACAGTTATTGCCCTTGCACTGGCACTCATGAGTATGCCTGTTTCGTTTGCTGAAGAAAATTCCGGCACTTGCGGAGACAACACAAAATGGAGTTTCAATCAGTCGACAGGGACACTTACAATTTCCGGTGAAGGGGCGATAACAGAACCGTCTTGGCAGGGACTTATAAGCTACAATGAACTTAAGAGCCTCGTAATAAAAGACGGTGTAACAAACATTCCGATCCGTGCGTTCGAAAATTGCCAAAATCTCGCAAACATAACAGTATCCGATAGCGTTCAGTTGATTGAAGAAGATGCGTTTGAAAACACAGCCTTCTATAATAATCCGTCCAACTGGGAGAATGATGTGCTATATATCGGCAATTTGCTCATAAAAGCAAATGGTGATATGACAGGTCCGTATACGATAAAAGACGGCACGACAGCAATCTGTGAGTATGCGTTTAACTGCTGTTCAAACCTTACTGCTATCACAATACCCGAAAGTGTGACTCTGATTGATGAAGGTGCATTCCAGTCCTGTAAAGCTCTTACAAGTGTTAAAATTCCTAACAGTGTGAGAGCCATTGAAACAAACGCCTTTTATCAATGTGAATCTCTTGAGAATATCTCAATGGGAGACGGCATAGTAAGAATCGGTTACGATGTTTTTGACGAAACTAAATTTTTTGAAGATTCCTCTAAATGGGAAGATAAAGTGTTATATATAGATAATTATCTGGTCGCTGCTCGCCATGTTTCAGGTGCATATACAATTAAGGACGGAACAAAGTTAATCGCACAAGGTGCTTTTGAATCTATGGAAGCACTTACCGATGTTACAATTCCCGATAGTGTGATGTGGATCGGAACCAGAGCTTTCCATGATACAGGCATTTACGAAGATATATCAAATTGGGAAAACAACGTTTTATACATAGACAACTGTCTGATCGCAGGATCCCGTACATATAAATCAAATTATTCATACCAAACAGTATGTGTTACAGGGGACTATTCAATTAAAGACGGTACAAGAGTGATCGCCGACTATGCATTTACCCATTGTGAAAATCTTAAAAGTGTAACCATTCCCGAAAGCGTAAAAACAATCGGCAGAAATGCTTTTTGGAACTGTGATCACCTCAAAAGCGTGAAAATTCCCGGTAGTGTAACCTCAATTGAAACAGATACATTCAGCAGTTGTGGCGGACTTCAAAGTGTAACCTTCGGAAAAGGCGTATCTGTAATTGATCATCGTGCATTTAACGAGTGCGGTTCACTTTCACAAGTCAACTATAACGGTTCTCAGTCTGATTGGAATAAGATTTCTATAGGTGCATATAACGACGATTTGTTGAATGCAACAAAAGCTTTCTCGCAGAACTCACCTGCCGACGATGAAAGCGACAGTAAGTCATCATCAAACAGCAAGACTGATTCCAAAAAGAAGTCAGAGGGTTCAGGCAAGACCACGGCAGTCGTAATCATCGTTGCAGTTGCAGCTGTGGCTATCGTAGCTGTCGCCGGTGGTTATTTAGTGATAATAAAGAAGAAAAAATCATAATCTCAGATAGCAGAATTAACGGACGGTTCAAAATGAACCGTCCGTTTTCCGTCTGTATTATACTCAGAACTGATTGATGACTTCTGAATATTTTGCGATGATTTCTTTTGCGACTTCAATCGTGTCTTCTTCACAGATTCCGTCTTTTCTCGGAATGTAATTTTCAAGGAAATTGTTTTCAAACTGTGCCAGACGTTTGTGCTGGTAAGAGCCTCTGTACTCGTGTCTGTCAAGAGGCTGCTTTCTTGAAAAGTCCTTGAGCTTTTTCGGATTGTCAAAATATGCAGCCAAAGTTCTGTAGTACATAAACCAACGCTGAGTGTAGAAATCCTTGACCATTCCACCGAGTTCAAACCACGCTGTATCATAAAGGATACTGCGGTCAAACGGTCCCCATATCGTATGGTACATAAGGAAGTTCAGGTCTATTGACTGCATTTCTTCCTTATTGTTGCCGAGTTCGTGTGATCTCTCGTAAACAGTAGAAAGATTTGTGCTTTCCTGAGTGCGGAGTATTCTGTCCATATCTTCGCATATTTCAAGGAAAAGGTTACTTGCCTGCTCGTAATTACGCACATTCTGCTCTTTGAAAAATTCTGTCGCAGTGATGTAAACAGGATAAGCAAATTCCGAAAGAAACTGACGGACAAAAGAAACGATATCAAGTCGCATCTTGTCGTTTTTAGTCGCTTCAGAATCAAGAATACTCTTTGCGATGCTGTAAATTTCCTTAAAGTCATATTTTCTCTCGATCGTATCGAAAGGAGCTGTGTGCTTGAGTCTTGTAGACGGTCTTGCACAGATAATTGAACCTGCACAGTCGTCAGTATTATAGCAAAGATTTTTCAGTCTTATGATTTCATCTGCAAAAGCTTCTGTACGGTAGCGTTTCTTTGCAAATGTCTTTACAAACTCATCCGCATCAAAAGCCTCGTCTGTCTTGACAGCATCAAGCACAGCTGCACAGTACAGCGGATTTTCTGAAAATGTGTCAAGCTCGACAGCTGTGCCGAGAAGTTTTTCACATCCGTAAACTGCATACGGGTTGCGGCACACCTTATCCACATCACCGCAGAGTCCTGTCCTTCCGTATCTGTTACCCTTGATAGCGACAAGGTGATTTTTATCTTTGAGGAATATCGGATTTTCTTCGTCAGAGTCATTGATAATTACGTACCTGTCAGTTGAAGCTTTCTTGAAGAAGTCTTCATTTACAGCACTCATATGAGTATAGCATACAGCCTCGGCATCAAACTCATCGAAAAGCTCTTCAAGTGCCTCTCCGAGTGAAACAAGATGTGAGTTATAGCCTTTTCTGTCGGTATCATAAAGTGGTTCAACGATGTAACTGTGAGTTTCTCCGAGCAGGTCACGCTGAATCTCAAGAAATTTCTTGTTAAAAACCGTGAAAAAGGCATTTTCAGGCTTTATGAGAAAAATCGGCGGCAGGTTGTGCCACATCGGAGCCTTAAAAATATCCATTTTAATGTACTTTTTACGAAGGCTGAACGGTACGCTCGGCATAATAGCAGGGAAGACCGGTGTGATTCCGAGATGATTTTCTCTCTCTGTAATTTTCTTACCGATATAGATTTTTCTTTCAAGATACTCTCTGCTGTTGACAGAGTTCATTGCAGCGACGTTACCCGTAAGCTGTCGCATAAGGAATGCCGGTCCACTTGAAAATTCAACACTGAACTCTTCGGTCATACCTATTTCACGCAGAGTACGGTAAAGTACACCGTCAAAACCTACCGGCTGAAGCGCAGTATTGATACCGTGCATCGCCATAAAATCTATTTCTTTTTCCCAACGGTCAAATCCCCAGTAGTTTCCTTCGAGAGAAAACATCTCATAGCTTGTCTTTGCACGGACTTTCTGCTTTACTGTATGGGTGATTTTTCCCTCAGGAAGAGGAGTGTTTGCGATGTATGAAATATCGTAGTCTCCGCTTGTGATTATTACGTTGCAGAACTCATTGAGATAACGGTAGTAAGCCATCGCCAGACTTAAATTACTGTTACCTGCAAGTACAACCTTCTTTGACTCGGAGTATATCTCATAGCAGTCATATCCGTCATCTGAGTCAATCTTTCTGACGATAAAATTGTCTATGACTTTCGGTGTATTTCTCAGGATAAAATCAAACATCTTTCTTCCTCCGTGCGGGATTTTCTGATAAAAATCAGAGAATTACCTTAAACTAAAGATATTATACATTGTCCTGAGAAATAAATAAAGACAAAAATCAAAAAAATAAGAAAATTTACATTTTTACACTTTACATAATAACCATTTTAAAGTAAAATATATAGTATCGATAATCATGTTGTTGTATCTTTCAACAGCAACGGAGGGTGTAAAATGTTTAAAAGAATTTTACTTAAATTAAGCGGCGAAGTTCTTGCAGGTGAGCAGGGTCACGGCATTGACTTTGATATGGTTACCAACGTCTGTTCTTACGTAAAGAAAGTCGCAGATATGGGCGTTCAGGTAGGTCTTGTAGTCGGCGGCGGCAACTTCTGGAGAGGCAGAAGCTCAGGCTCAATGAACAGAACACGTGCTGACAATATGGGTATGCTTGCTACCGTTATGAATTCACTTGCTCTTTGTGAGGCACTTGAGCAGCTTGGCGTAAAAGCGCGAGTTATGAGTGCTGTCGCAATGCAGCCGATCGCTGAGCAGTTTGTAGCTCGTGATGCAGTAAAGCATCTTGAAAACGGTGAAGTCGTAATCTTCGGTTGCGGCACAGGATGTCCGTTCTTCTCAACCGATACTACGGCGGCTCTCAGAGCAGCTGAGATCGAAGCTGACGTTATCTTCAAGGCTACAAATGTTGACGGTGTTTACGATAAGGACCCGAACAAATTTGACGATGCCGTGAAGTACGATACCCTTACTCATTCTGAAGTTCTCGCAAAAGGACTTAAAGTTATGGACAGTACTGCAGCTTCACTTTGCAGAGATAATTCAATCGCAATCCTCGTTTTCAATCTTGAAGATCCTGAAAACATCATCAGAGCAGTCAAGGGCGAAAACATCGGCACACTCGTTAAAGAATAATTTTTTACAATTTACATAAAGGAGACATAGCTATGAAAGAAGTTTACAGCTTTACAAGAGAAAAAATGACAAAAACAACAAACGTTCTTAAGGAAGAGTACGCATCAATCCGTGCGGGACGTGCAAATGCAGCAGTTCTTGACAAAATCCTCGTTGATTACTGGGGAGTTCCCACTCCTATCAATCAGATGGCTGCTATATCTGTCGCAGAGGCAAGAATCCTCGTTATTCAGCCCTGGGATAAGTCATCTCTTGAGCCGATTTACAAGGCAATTCAGTCTTCAGACATCGGCATTAATCCTCAGAACGACGGTGTTGTGATCCGCCTTACCTTCCCTGCTCTCACTGAGGACAGACGTAAGGAAATCGTTAAGGATATCAAGAAACTTGCTGAGGATTCAAAGGTTGCTGTCCGTTCAATCCGCCGTGATTCAATCGACAAGATCAAGAAGATGCAGAAAGCTTCTGAGATCACAGAGGACGATCTTAAAAACGGTGAAAACGAGCTTCAGAAGATCACTGATGAATTCGTTAAGAAGGTTGACGAAATCGCAGCAGCAAAAGAAAAAGAAGTTATGGAAATCTGAGGAGACTGAACATCAGTCCCCTGAGTTAGTCTGACGAAATTTAAAAACAGGGGCAGCCGGTTAAGGTCTGCCCTTTTGTTTCGAGGTAGAAAATATGGAAAGAAAAATACCTGAACACATAGGAATAATAATGGACGGCAACGTCCGCTGGGCAAAGCAGAGAGGTCTTGCCCGTTCAGAAGGTCATAAAGCCGGTGCAAATGTTTTCAGAAGAATCTGTGAATATGCAGGTGAAATCGGCATCAAATACATCACATTTTACGCCTTCTCCACAGAAAACTGGCGCAGACCTCCTGAAGAGGTCAATGCGCTTATGAACCTTTTCCGTGCTTATCTTGACGAAGCAGAAGAACGTCAGGAGGAAAACCTGCAGAAAGGTATGAGAATCCACTTCATAGGTCACCGTGAAGGTGTACCTGCGGATATCATCGAAAGATTTGAGACAACTGAGAAAGATTCCAGAGATGCAGATAAGATCGATGTCAATATCGCTATAAACTACGGCGGCAGACTCGAAATCGTTGACGCTGTCAAAAAAATTGCTCAGAAGGTCAAAGACGGAGAAATCAATCCCGAAGATATAACTGAGCAGGATATCTCTGACAATATATACACAGCAGGTCAGGCAGACCCTGACCTTATCATCCGACCGAGTGGCGAATACAGACTTTCTAATTTCCTTATCTGGCAGTCTGCTTATTCAGAATTCTGGTTTTCAGATATTCTCTGGCCTGATTTCACTGAGGCCGACCTCGACAGAGCGATCGATGATTTCAACAACCGCAACAGACGTTTCGGAGGTGTCTGATGAAAACTCGAATAATTGCAGGTGTTACCTGTGCTTCGCTGATAATAGCGTTGCTTTTCTTTATGGATACGATTGCTTTCCCGATGTTTGTCGCTCTTCTCAGTGCCCTTTCTGTCTATGAACTGAACAAAGTAGCAAAGGTAATTCTGCCGATAAATCTCGTTTCTATGGCAGTAGGCATCTTCATCCCGTTCAACGTAACCTATGATTTGCTCGGCAAAATCGGAATCACACCGATGGCAGCGTTGTCAGTTTATATCATCACTATACTTACAATGATGATCAAATGGTATTCAAAAGTGAAATTCGAACAAGTGTCGATGAGCATTATCGCCTCGTTGGTTGTGCCGAATGCAGCTTCATGCTGGATAAGACTTTATAACTGGCGTTTTGACGGCGAAACGGCACATGCAGAGTCACACGTAGTCTACATTATCCTTTTCGCCTGTTTTTGTGCATGGCTTACCGATACTTTTGCATACTTTACAGGTGTGTTCCTCGGAAAGCACAAGATGGCACCCGTCATCAGTCCCAAGAAAACCTGGGAAGGTGCAATCGGCGGTGTGATCGGCACGATAATTTCTAACCTCATACTGTTTTTTGTCTTCAAAAAATGGTTTTTCAGCGTTCCGTTTACAGGCTGGGATTGGTACGCAATCATACCGATATCCATTATTCTTTCGATTGTAAGTATGTTGGGCGACCTTGCTGCTTCGGTTATCAAGCGTAACTATGGCATCAAGGACTACGGCAATCTCATCCCCGGTCACGGTGGAGTTATGGACAGAATCGATAGTGCTATCTTTGTCTGGCCGGCAATGTACGCGATATTAAGCATAATAAATGCGATTTAAAAATACATTTTAAGGTGATACTATGAGTAAAAAGGTAACTATACTCGGCTCAACAGGTTCAATCGGCACACAGGCTCTTGAAGTAATCGATATGCAAGGCTACGAAGTCCTTGCACTTACAGCGAGTACTAATGCCGACATAATCGAGGAACAGATCAGAAAATATAAGCCGAAGTTTGCTGCGATGGTTGATGAAAAAGCTGCCGCAGATCTTAAGCTCCGTGTCGCTGACACAGATACAAAGGTGCTTTCAGGCAGAGAAGGCGTGTGCGAATGTGCAGCACTCGAGACTGATTATGTGCTTAACAGTATCGTCGGAATGGCGGGACTTGAGCCTACTGTTGCGGCAATAAACTCAGGCAGCGAAATCGCCCTTGCAAACAAAGAAACCCTCGTTGCAGGCGGTCAGCTCGTAATGAACCTTGCAAAAGAAAAAGGAGTCAGCATCCTCCCCGTTGACAGCGAACACTCTGCGATATTCCAGTCACTTCAGGGTTGTGCTGATAAAAAAGAAATTAAAAGGCTTATTCTCACCGCACCGGGCGGTCCGTTCTTCGGTAAGAAACGCGATGAGCTTCAGAATGTAACTGTCAAGGAGGCTCTCAACCACCCGAACTGGAGTATGGGTGCAAAAATCACCATCGACTCTGCTTCAATGATGAATAAAGGTCTTGAACTCATAGAGGCAGTATGGCTTTTCGATATGAATCCGAATGACATCGACATCGTCGTACACAGACAGAGTGTGATCCATTCTCTCGTTGAGTACTGTGACAATTCTGTCATCGCTCAGCTTGGTGTGCCTGATATGAGAATTCCTATACAGTATGCACTCACCTACCCCAACAGAATTCCGTCTCCGGTAAAACAGCTTTCGCTGACGGAATACGGTACGCTTACGTTCTTTGAGCCTGATTACGAAACTTTCGGACTCATTAATGTCTGCAGAAAAGCGATCAATGACGGAGGACTTTTCCCTGCCTGTGCAAACGCAGCAAACGAAGAGGCAAACCTCGCCTTCCGTCAGGGTAAGATTAAATTTCTTGAAATCGAGGAGCTTGTGCGTTCAGCAGTTGAGTCTTCTCAGCATTATGATAATTACTCTCTTGACGACGTTCTCGCAATGTATGACTGGGCAAGAGATTATGTTCAATCTAAAATAAACTGAGGTATTTATGGAAGCGGTTTTATCTTTTATCTCAAATAACTGGACAATTCTCATTGCGATCGCCTTTTTTGGCCTGATCGTAATGGTGCATGAGCTTGGACACTTCACTTTTGCCAAGCTTTTCAAAGTCAAGGTAAATGAATTTTCAATGGGTATGGGACCTAAGCTTTTGGGTAAAAAGAAGGGTGATACCCAGTACTCGGTGCGCCTTTTTCCTATCGGTGGTTTTGTCAGTATGGAAGGTGAGGATGAGGACAGCGAGGATGAAAGAGCTTTCAATAAAAAACCCTGTTGGCAGAGAATTGTCATAGTAGTTGCAGGTGCACTTGTAAATATTTTCCTCGGACTTATCATTGTTGCACTCACGCTCAGTATTTCTGACGGACTTGCCGGAACAAGCCGTGCACACAGCTTTGTAAATGATTCAAAACAGCAGGTTGCGGAATATAACGGACTTAAAGCAAACGATGAATTTATAAAAATTGACGGCAGAAACGTTTTATACTATACGGATGTGCCGTATCTTCTGAGCAGAACCGACGGCACTGCAGATATCGTAGTCGAGAGAGACGGCGAAAAAATTGAGCTTAAGGATGTCAAGCTTTCACCGTATCAGGTTGTTATTGTAGGCGTTGACAAAACCTTCGGAACTGTCTTCAAGGATACCTTCAAGCAGTCTGCAAGTATCTGCCGTATGGTATGGCTCAGCCTTTTTGATATGGTTACGGGCAAATACTCTATCAAGGATATTTCAGGTCCCGTAGGTGTTGTAGGCTTCGTTTCAGATGCGGCTCAGGAATCAGTCAAGACGGCTGATTACACGGGTCTTCTTACAATGATGGCACTTATCACAATAAATATCGGATTGTTCAATCTCTTACCTGTTCCCGCACTTGACGGTGGCAGACTTCTCTTCCTTTTCATTGAACTTATCAGAAGAAAGCCTATAAATCAGAAGTACGAAGCATGGGTACACGGTATAGGTATGGTGTTGCTTCTTCTGTTTATGGTTGCGATAACATTTAAAGATATTTATACTTTGATAGTAAATTGATGTAAAGGTGATTGACAATGATTAATAAAATAAAAAGTTTTTTTAAAAGAAAAAAGATATCACCGGATTTTTACGCATATAAACCATTCAGCATAAAAAAATCACCTTCAGCTGTAATTGAAGTTAAAGGAAGTGTAGATTTTAATGTTACTCAGACGCAAGGTCTGGATAATAAGAATTGTGGATATATGGTTTTTGGAGAAAATTCTCAATTTGTATGCAATGGTAATTTTGTGTTTTCAAGCGGGTGTCGCTTGGGAGTGATGAAGGATGCAAAAATAACTATTGGTAGTGGATATTGCAATTATGACACTAAAATATATTGCTTTAACAATATTACTATCGGTAACAATGTAGCTATCTCCGAGAATGTAATTATAAGAGACAGTGACAATCATAACATAGAAGGCACTGTTAATTCAGCTCCGATTGTTATAGGCGATAATGTTTGGATAGGTATGGGTGCAATGATATTAAAAGGTGTGACTATCGGAGAAGGTAGTATTATTGCAGCAGGAGCTGTTGTCACAAAAGATGTTGCACCGAACACGATTGTTGCGGGTGTTCCGGCAAAAGAAATACGAAAAGATATAACATGGTCGCTTTAAGTTGTTCGAGGACAAAAAGTTTTATATCGTTAATTATAATTTCCGGGAGGCAGGAAAATGGAACGCAGAATAACTAAGAAGGTTAAAGTCGGCAGTATTTACATCGGCGGCGATGCACCCGTAAGTGTGCAGTCAATGCTCAATAAACCCGCTCACGATTTTGAGGCAAGCGTAGCTCAGGCCGTCGAGCTTGAAAAAGCAGGCTGTCAGGTTATCCGCGGTGCAATTCCGGATATGGATGCTGTCGGTCTTATCCCCGCTTTGAAAGAAGCGGTGAAAGCTCCGATCGTCGCAGATATCCATTTTGACTACCGTCTTGCGATTGAGGCTGTTGCGGCAGGTGTCGATAAAGTTCGTATCAACCCCGGCAACATCGGCTCTGTCGACAGAGTAAAGGCTGTCGTTGACGCCTGTAAGGGTAGAAATATTCCTATCCGTATCGGAGTTAATTCAGGCTCCGTTGAAAAAGAAATTCTTGCGAAGTACGGTGCACCGACTCCCGAAGCGATGGCAGAAAGTGCAATGTATCACGCATCTTTACTTGAAAAATTTGATTTTGATGATATCGTCATTTCTATAAAATCATCAAATGTTGAAAATATGATCAAAGCATACGAAACCGTAGCCGAGAGATGTGACTACCCGTTACACCTCGGTGTGACCGAAGCAGGTACGGCACGTATGGGACTTATAAAGTCAAGTGCAGGCATAGGAAGCCTTCTTATGCACGGCATCGGTGACACGATCCGTGTTTCGCTTACGGATGATCCCGTGAACGAAGTTTATGCGGGTCACGATATACTCAAGGCACTCGGTCTCAAGTCTGACAGCGTTCAGATTGTGTCCTGCCCGACCTGCGGAAGAACAAAAATCGACCTTATTTCAGTTGCAAACGAAGTCGAAAACGCTCTGCGCGACTGTACAAAGAAGATCAAGGTTGCTGTTATGGGTTGCGTCGTAAACGGACCCGGTGAAGCACGTGAAGCAGACATCGGCATCGCAGGCGGTGACGGCTGTGCAATGCTCTTCAAGAAGGGCGAAATCTTAAGAAAAATCGACGAAAAAGACATCGTCAAGGAATTATTGGCAGAAATAGATAAATTATAAAACCTCTTATGCCTCCCTTGCCTAAAGGGAGGGGGACCGCATAGCGGTGGAGGGATTTTCTTCAAATAACAAGGAAGTGCAAGATGAAGGCAGTCAGCTTTTTAAGCCTTTTCGGTGACTATCTTGACAACAGCATACTCGCTTACTTAGGCAACGCTACCGTTGAAAGCATAGAGGCAACTCTTTCGGACAGAACTGTCAGAATGGTTGTCAGCTTTGGTGCGCCCGTTGACACATCCGTTATCAGGAAAGCTCAGGATGAACTTAAAAGAGTGATGAATCTGCGTGAAATCAAGATTGATTTCCGCTTTCCTTCAGAAAGCCTTGATCTTAATTACATTTCAGGCTTTGTCAAAGAGATTTACGAAAACTTCCCTGCTTCAAAAGCTATTCTTGACGGTGCTGTATACAACTTCAGCGTTGACAAGCTTACAATCAACCTTGCTTCAAACGGCAAGGATACACTCGTAAATCTCGGCTGTGAAAAATTCATCCGTGAAACTCTCGACAGCCGTTTTGAACGTCTTGTGAAGGTTGAATTCATCAGCAACATTTCAAATGACGATGATATCGAAAAGCTCAAAGAGTTTCAGCAGAAAGAAAATCAGAAGCTCATCGATGCACAGCCCAAAAAGCAGCCTGCCGCAGTCAAGCCTTCAGGCGGTGAACCCACACCGAAGAAACCGCTTGAGCAGACTTACGAGGATCTGCCGATTTCTCTTTCAAACGCAAAGCCGATTTACGGTTCAGCAATAAAATTAAAACCGAAACCGATTGCAGAGTGTCTGCCCGAAGACGGCGAGGTTGTTATCTGGGGCGATATTTTTGCTGTCGATGTCAAGGAATCACGTGACGGCAAGTACAGCATTATAAACTTCAGCCTCACCGACTACACATCTTCCTACATCGTCAAAGTTTTCGGTGAAAAGAAAAAGTGTACGGATATCGTAGAGTCTATCAAAAAAGGTATCACGGTAATGGTACGCGGTCCTATCAGCATGGACACCTACCAGAGAAGTTATATTATCACCGCACGAGCTATCATGCTCATTGATAAAATCAGCAAAAAAGACGAAGCTCCTGAAAAGCGAGTGGAGCTTCATCTTCATACAAATATGTCTACCATGGACGGAATGACAAGTGCAAAAGCACTCGTCAGCCGTGCTGCAGCGTGGGGACAGAAAGCTATTGCGATAACTGACCACGGCTGTGTTCAGGGCTTTCCTGAAGCTTGCAACACAGCGGCAAAAGCAGGTATCAAAATCATATACGGTATGGAAGGTTACCTTGTCGATGACGATGATTTCTATGACAGCTACGGCTTTGAAAACGGTGACGAAATCCCCAAGGATTACATCGAGGAAGTCAGAAGCAGAAGGACCTACCACATCATCATCCTTGTCAAGAATACACAGGGACTTAAAAATCTCTATAAATTAATTACTGAATCTAATCTTAAATTTTTCAAAAAACGTCCGAGAATTCCGCGTCACAGACTTATGCAGCTCAGAGAAGGTCTGATCATCGGAAGTGCCTGTGAAGCAGGTGAACTCTATCAGGCTATGGTAGATGGTAAGAGTGACGAGGAGCTTATGAAGGTCGCTTCTTTCTACGACTATGTCGAAGTTCAGCCTATAGGCAATAACCGGTTTATGATCCGTTCGACGGACGAAAAGTTTGACGATGTAAGAAGTGACGTTGACCTTCAGAATCATAACAGACGTCTTATCGGAATAGCGGACAGGCTGAATAAACTCGTTGTAGCAACGGGTGACGTTCACTTTATGGAAGAAAAGGATGCAATCTACCGTGAAATCCTTATGACTTCAATGGGATTCAAGGATGCATCTGAACAAGCACCGCTTTATATGCGTACAACGCAGGAAATGCTCGACGAGTTCAGCTATCTCGGTGAAGAAACTGCGAGAGAAATCGTCATAACAAATACAAATAAAATCGCCGATATGTGCGAAAAGGATATCACTCCTTTCCCACGTGGCACGTTCCCGCCCAGCCTTGAAGGTGCTGACGAAGACCTTACAAGAATCTGCTGGGAAAGAACGAAACGTGATTACGGTGATCCCGTTCCTGAAAATGTTGCAAAGCGACTTGAAAAGGAACTTAAATCAATCATTTCAAACGGTTTCGGCGTTCTTTATATGATCGCACAGAAGCTCGTTTATAACTCCGAAGAACACGGTTATTATGTCGGCTCTCGAGGATCGGTTGGTTCGTCGTTCGTTGCTCACGCGGCAGGTATTTCAGAGGTTAATCCGCTTCCTCCACATTATGTGTGCAGACAGTGTAAGCACAGCGAATTCTTCGAGGACGGCTCTGTCGGCTCAGGCTTCGACCTTCCGCCGAAAGACTGTCCGCATTGCGGAATTCCGATGCACCGTGACGGTCACGATATCCCGTTTGAAACGTTCCTTGGATTCAAGGGCGATAAGCAGCCCGATATCGACCTTAACTTCAGCGGTGAATATCAGTTCTACGCTCACCGTTATACGGAAGAGCTTTTCGGACTTGACCACACTTTCAAAGCAGGTACGATCGGTACCGTTGCAGATAAAACTGCCTACGGTTTTGTTAAGAAATGGGAGGAGGCAAAAGGACTCGCTCTCAGCCGTGCAGAAGAAGACAGACTTACTCAGGGTTGCGTAGGTGTTAAGCGAACAACGGGACAGCACCCGGGAGGAATGGTCGTCATCCCTGCGTGTAACGACGCTGAGGACTTTACCCCGATTCAGCATCCTGCAGACGATGTCGCAGGCGGACTTCGCACGACGCACTTTGACTTCCGTTCACTTCACGACACTATTCTTAAGCTTGATAATCTCGGTCACGATGTGCCGACTCTTTACAAGCACCTTGAAGATTCTACGGGAATCAAAGTCTTTGAGGCCGATGTGTGTGACCCGAAGCTGTATCAGCTTCTCACCTCGCCTGAACCGTTAGGCGTAACGGCAGAGGACATCGACTGTGAAACAGGAACGCTTTCACTCCCTGAGCTCGGCACACCGTTTGTACGTCAGATGCTTATGGATGCGAAACCGCAGAACTTTTCCGATATGCTTCAGATTTCAGGTCTTTCACACGGTACTGGTGTTTGGCTCGGAAACGCACAGGAGCTTATTGAAAAAGGCATATGTACGATTTCAAATGTTATCGGTACCCGTGACAATATCATGGTTTTCCTTATGCATAAGGGACTTGAGCCCGATATGGCTTTCAAAATTATGGAAATCGTCCGTAAAGGTAATGCGACAAAGCTTCTTACAGAGGATCATATGAATGCTATGCGTGAGCACAATGTTCCGCAGTGGTATATTGATTCCTGTATGAAGATCGAGTATATGTTCCCGAAGGCTCACGCCGCAGCTTATGTTATCGCTGCGATGCGACTTGCCTGGTACAAGATATATCATCCGCTTGAATACTATGCGACGTATATGTCAGTACGAGGCGAAGATCTCGACACGGTTGCCATAATGAACGGCAGAGATGCTGTCAAAGCCTGTATGCAGGCGATCAAGGCAAAGGGACACGAAGCGACCGCAAAGGAAGAAGGTATCTACACCTCCATGCAGGTCGTAAATGAGATGATGGCACGAGGGGTTGGTTTCCTGCCCGTCGACCTTTATAAGTCTCATGCAAATATTTATAAAATCGAAGACGGTAAAATCAGACTTCCGTTTTCCGCAATGTCAGGTACGGGCGAATCCGCCGCCGTGGCATTGATGAATGCACGTGATGACGGTCAGGGTGAGTATATGTCCCGCGAAGACCTTCAGCAGCGTGCAGGTATCAGTAAATCAGTTATGGAGACGCTTGAAGCGTGTGGTGCACTTGAGGGATTGCCGGAAAGCACACAGATGAGCTTCTTCAGCTTTTAGTAAAACTCAGAGGGAGAATTAAAAATGGTAGATTTAACAAAATTATGGAAAATGCGAGATATACTGCCTGTCATCGTCGTTGACAATCTGACAGGAAAGGTTATCAAGCACGGTTATATGAACAAGGAGGCTTTTGCATACACACTCAAAAGCCACCGTGTATGGTACTATAATCTCGAAACAAAGGATGTAGAAAAGTTTGGCGAAGAGACGGGCGAGGTGCAGAAGCTCGTTTCAATCAAAGCTGATAATAACTATGAATCTTTGCTGATTTACGTTGAGCAGATTGGTTTTGTATTAAGAAAAGAAAAAGGTTATAAGACCTGCTATATTCACGAAATCTATTCAAGAAGCCACGGTAGTGTTTCAAAGCGCAGGAAGTTCGGCAAAGTCGATGTGGATGAAAACTTCGACTACTCAAAGGAAGACTACGAGGACGACTACGAATACGAGGAATAAAATCAAAGGGGGATTACTGAGATGTGGTGGAAAATACTGTTGGCAGTTTTAGCTGTAATTGTCATCATGACACTCATCAGAGCAATACTTTTAAAGCCGAAAAAAATCGAAAAAGTTCAGGTAAGAGATGTAAAAATCGACGAGAAGAAGGTCGCAGAGCATCTCTCTGATGCGATCAAATTCAAAACGATTTCCAAAGTAAGAGATGAGGGCGTAGACTGGGACGAGTTTGAAAAGTTTCACGAGTACCTCGACAAGACTTATCCTCTCGTCGCCAAGAATACTACTAAAGAAATCATCGACAAAGCAAGCCTTCTCTACCTCTGGAAGGGTAAAAATCCCGACCTGGAGCCTATGGCTATGCTTGCTCATCAGGACGTTGTGCCTGTCTCTGAAGGTACTGAGAAAGACTGGAAATATGACGCTTTCAGCGGTCATATAGACGGTGAATACGTCTGGGGCAGAGGTGCACTTGATATGAAAAACCACCTCATCTGTGTAATGGAAGCCGTAGAAACACTTATGGCTGAAGGTTTCCAGCCTGACAGAGACGTTTATCTTTGCTTCGGTCACAACGAAGAAACTGTTTCGACCGTTTATTCCGGTGCAGGTACTATCGTAAAGACTCTCAAAGAGAGAGGTGTACGCCTTGACAGCGTACTTGACGAGGGTAGTGCACTTATCAAGCTTAAAGTTCCCGGAATCATCGATACTCACCTCGCTGCGGTCGGCACAGCTGAAAAGGGTTATGTTGATATGAAAATCACTCTTCACGATAAGGGCGGTCACACATCGGCAGCACCGAAACACAGCGGTATGTGGAAGCTTGCAAATGCAGTCCGTGACCTCGAAAAAAATCAGTTCAGATCACACTGGCTTCCGTTCCTTGATGATCTCGTCAAGGCAGTAGGCGGCAGAGCAACTTTCCTCGGCAAGCTTATAATCTGTAACTATAACTTCTTCAAACCCCTGCTCAAATTTATTCTCAAAACGATACCGCAGGGTGCGAGTATGTGCAGAACGATCACAAGCGTTTCAATGTGTGAAGGAAGTCCTGCAGCCAATGTGCTTCCGCAGAGACCGAGCATTACCGTAAACTTCCGTCCTCTTCCGGGTGACAGCCTTGCAGACGTCGAGGCACACGTCAGAAAGAAGATCAGACACAAGGATATCGACATCGAGTATTTCAACGGTAAGGAAGCCACTCCTTTCTCACCCACGGACTCGAGAGCGTTCAAGGCTATCGAGAGTGTCGAAAACAGCATTCATCCCGAAGGCGTAGCAGTCGCACCGTACCTTGTAATGGGCGGTACTGACGCTTATCGTTACGGAGAGATCTGTGACAACATTCTGCGTTTTGCACCGTTCAATGTTCCTCTTTCTCTCTTCTTTACAACTCACGCTACAAACGAGAGAATCCCCATCGACTCACTCGCTGAAGCAGTTGTATTTTTCAGAGAGTACAT
Organism: Acutalibacteraceae bacterium; assembly: GCA_045648065.1. Taxonomy (GTDB): domain Bacteria; phylum Bacillota; class Clostridia; order Oscillospirales; family Acutalibacteraceae; genus CAG-488. The sequence continues at coordinate 20,972 of JAZRNG010000184.1, forward strand.
AATCAAGGTTTCAGATAAGGATTAAAAAATTACGGGCACCTCATAGCGAGGTGTCCGTTTTTGTTTATTGTTCGATAAATCCTTGTGATACAAGGTCATCACCTGTTACCAATAATTATACATCTTTTACGCCTTTGAGGAATATCTATTAATTAAGCTACGTGAAAGGGGTATTTTTATGGCATATCAGAAGTTCGGTGTTGACCTGTCAAGGTTTCAGCAGGGCATCAGCTTTGATGCACTTGTATCCGCAGGGGTTGAATTTGTAATCCTGCGGGGTGCATACCATCTTACAAAGGACAGCGAATTTGAAAACTTTTATGCTCAGGCAAAAAGGAGAAACATTCCCGTCGGGGTGTATCTTTACACTATCGCAACAACACCTCAGGGTGCGAGAGAAGAGGCAGAGTTTCTCCTTAACAATGTTCTGAAAGGCAAGCAGTTTGAACTGCCCGTTTACATCGACATAGAAGACGAAAGGTACTACTCACGTCCGAGGGCAAATAATTCTGCTGTCGTAAAAGCTTTTTGTGACACGCTTGAGGCAAAAGACTACTTCGCAGGCGTGTATGCATCTACTTATTTCTTTGCAACTTACCTCGACGACTCTCAGCTGAAGTCATACACCCATTGGGTGGCGCAGTGGTCTACTCAGCTCACCTATCCTGATATGAGCGTAGTGGGAATATGGCAGTTCGGAGGAAGCACCAACCGTCTGCGAAGCCCTATCATAGCAGGAATGAACGTCGACCAGGACTATATGTACAAAGACTTCCCGTCAATCATAAAATCATACGGACTGAACGGATTTTCACGTCAGGATGTACCCGTCATCAAGCCTGTCACTCCCCCGTTAAATGTAGGAACTCTCAGGAAAGGTGATGCAAATGCAGGAGTGTACCTTCTGAAGCAGAATATTATTCTTCTTCGCAAAAAGGGCGTGATAACTCAGAGCGTGGATGACAACAACATTTTCGGCGAAGGGACTGAGACTGCTGTAAGGCAAATTCAGAAAGCGGCAGAAATCACCGAAGACGGAATCGTCGGTGCACAGACAATCAGAGCGATCGGAGCTCTTCTCGGATAGGCAAAAAGAACGGAGCCTCGCAGCTCCGTTCCTGTTTTATATGATTATTTTACACCTTTAATCTTCACGCTGTACTGGTATGTGCCGACCTTAAGTTTGTACGGCTCGTGAAGACAAGCGTTACCCGGCATATCGCCTCCGACGCCTCTCTGACGGTGGTCGATATTGAGTGTCAGATAGTCGTCCTTTTCAAGCTCATAGAGATGCTTTGCACTTTCAAGCTTCTCCTGTGAATACTCACGAAGGCTGAAGTCAAAAGTCTTGTCTGCTGAGATTTCGATTCCATAGCCCTGATCATTAGTGATAGTAAGGCTTCGTGTATCTGTACGGTTACCGTTTTCCTGCGGACGCATATATCTGTGTTCAAGAGTTTCAGGTGTAGCTGTATACTTACCGACCTTCTGACCTGTCTTTCTGTCGATGTATGCCTCGTGCGGTCCTCTGCCGTACCACGAAACGTTTGAAAACTCCTTGTTGATACCGAGTCTTACACCTGCTTTGACCATCGGAAGGACAAGTCCTGTCATACACTGGCTGAAGTCAACCGTTCCGTCAACGTGGAAGATAAACTGTGTCTCAACACTCTTTGTAAGAGGCGCATTCCACTTGATGTGAACAAACACAGAACCGTTAAGGTTTGAAACGTGGCAGCTCTTAACACTGACCATTCTGCTTACGCAGTCCCATGTGTAAAGCGGATTGATACGCTTGAACATCGGTGCGAAGTTGAAATAGTTTACATCGTTATCAGTAAGCGGTCTGAAGAAATTCGGTCTGAGAGTAAGGCTTGTGTCAAGGATATTACCCTTGCCGAAATCAAGTGCCACAAGCTCACCATTATAGAATCTCGCTGTGGTTTCACCTGCTGTGATATTATAAACACCGTCTATAACTCTGCAGGAAACTACGCCCGGAACAGCCTCTTCCTCTTCCTTGATATCGCTTACAACAAACTGTGTAAAGCTGATTTCTTCATCCTTCTCGTGCCACTCGTTCTTTGTCTTGTAGCGGAAGGAAATAGTAAGAATGTATTCACCTGTGCCGAAGTTTTTCTTGTAAGGCACAGCAACTCTGCCGACCGACTGAGGAGCCATACCGTCAAGGTTGAGTTTTCCGCCTTCAATCTTTTTGCCGTCGCAGGTAATTTCCCACGTAGCATAGCAGTAGTCAAGAGATGCAAAATAGTTTTTATTCTTGATGCCGTAAATCTGATTTTTCTTATCAAGCTCCACAGCACAGATATTTGAATAAACCTGCTTAACCTCGTAATATGCAGGGTGCGGTACACGGTCTGCACCGATGATACCGTTAGCACAGAAATAATAGCTGGAGTTACCTTCCTTGAAGTCTCCGCCGTAGAGCCATTTTTCCTGTCCGTCTTCGACTACACGGATCGACTGGTCTACATAGTCCCAGATAAATCCGCCCGTCATATGGTCATACATCTCGAAATCGTCAACATATTCCTTGAGGTTGCCAAGGCTGTTTTCCATGCAATGAGCATATTCACAGTAGATGACGGGATGCGTTCTGAAAACCTTTTCAGGTACAGGCTTATTGTCTGCTGCGAGAGCATTTGCAACATTATCGAAGAGTGTTGTTTTGATTTCGCGCTGATTGACAAGATCCTCAACGATTCTCTCTGTCGGATACATACGGCTGATGAAATCTGACTTTGTGAAGTCGAAGTCACCCTCGTAGTGAATCGGATATAAGTCGCACAGTTCAAGCATTGCTTCCTTCATACGGCTGAAGTTTGTACCGTCGCCTGCCTCGTTACCGAGTGACCAGAAACAGATACAAGCGTGGCTTCTGTCGCGAAGGATCATACGCTCAGCTCTGTCGACTACAGCCGCTGTCCAGATAGGATTGTCTCCCGGAACATTCTTACGTCTTACACCGTGTGTTTCAACGTCGCACTCATCCATTACGTAGAAACCAAGCTCATCGCAAAGCTCATAGAAAAACGGATCGTCGGGATAATGGCTTGTTCTGATCGCATTGATATTAGCCTTCTTCATAAGATGAAGGTCTGTGATGAATGTTTCTCTCGGCACAGCCCAGCCGTGGTCAGGGTGGAAGTCGTGACGGTTTACGCCCTTTATGATAACCTTCTGACCGTTTACATAGTAAACGTTGCCGATGATTTCGACACGTTTGAAGCCGATTCTGATCTGCTTTTTAACGATGCATTTTCTTGAATCATAGATAGCGACCTCAAGCTTATAAAGCTCAGGTGTCTCTGCAGACCACTTGCGTACATCCTTTTCGATGTGCCTGATTCTGATTTCCTTGCTATCTGTCTTTTCGTTATAGATGACATTTCCGTCAAGGCTTACCTTGCAGGTAACACTTGCCTCTTTGCTGAGTGTAACGGTAAGGTCAAGTACACCGTCTGTCATTGTATCGTCAAGAGTAGCTGCGGCGTAGATATCATTGATAGTAGTTTCAGGCTCTGCAACGATGTAAACTTCACGGTAGATACCTGAAAGCTGCCACATATCCTGATTTTCAAGGTAGGTAGCATCACTGAAACGCATTACCTTGGCAGCAAGAGTATTTTCACCGTCTACAACATAATCTGTGATGTCGAACTCAGCAGGAGTCATCGCTCCCTGTGAATAGCCGACGTATTTTCCGTTAATATAAACATAAAGAGCAGACTTAGCCGCACCGAAATGGAGAATAAGTCTTCTTCCGTCAAAGTTTTCGGGTAAGCTGAAGGTTTTTCTGTAAAAACCAATTTCATTTCTGCAATGACTTACCTTCGGGATTTCACTCTCAACGGTAGATACCTGAGGAGGCATAAATGAACAAAGATAAATCGGCTTACCGTAACCAAAACTCTGCCATACTGAAGGTACAGGGATCTCATCCCACTCATTATCATAGAAACCGGGCTGTTCAAAGCAGGCAGGCTCATCCTTTATACCCATCTGCCAGTAAAACTTCCACATACCGTTAAGGCTGAGTTTGTACTTTGACTCGTCAGGATTTGCTTTATCTCTTGCATCAAAAGGCAGAGCAAGATTGTGACCGTCAAGCTTATTCTCTTTGAAGAACATGGGATTTTCCCATCTGTGCATTGTTGCGCTCATAGTTGATCCTCCTATACAGAATTATCGCATATTATATTTATTATACATTGTATATGTCCTTTCGTCAAATAAAAAACTGATTAAAATTTTGTGGATTTGTGTTGTAAAAATCCTTTTATTATATTATAATAAAATGTATTTTAAAATTGAGGGTGTTTTCAGATGACCAGAATAGGTTTTGACAATGAAAAATATCTCAGACTGCAGTCTCAGCACATTGAAGAGCGTATCAATCAGTTTGGTGGCAAACTCTACCTCGAATTCGGCGGTAAGCTTTTCGATGATTTCCACGCATCGAGAGTTTTGCCGGGCTTCGCTCCCGACAGTAAAATCAAGATGCTTGAACAGCTCAAGGACCGTGCTGAAGTCGTTATCGTAATCAATGCTGCGGATATCGAAAAGAACAAGATCCGCGGTGACCTCGGCATCACCTATGACCTTGACGTACTCCGCCTTATCGACGCTTTCAGAAACATCGATCTTTATGTCGGCAGCGTCGTAATGACACGTTATCAGGGACAGCCTGCAGCGGACGCTTTCTGTAAACGTCTTGACTCTCTCGGAATCAAGGTTTACCGTCATTATCCCATCGAAGGTTATCCGTCAGACGTAGAAAAGATCGTCAGCGACGAAGGCTTCGGCAGAAACGAATACATCGAGACCTCCCGTTCTCTCGTTGTTCTCACCGCACCCGGTCCGGGCAGTGGAAAGATGGCAACCTGCCTTTCTCAGCTTTACCACGAGCACAAGAGAGGTGTCAGTGCAGGTTATGCAAAATTTGAAACATTTCCTATCTGGAATCTCCCTCTCAAGCACCCTGTAAACCTGGCTTATGAAGCTGCGACGGCAGACCTCAACGATGTCAATATGATCGACCCGTTCCACCTTGAAGCTTATGGTGAAACAACCGTAAACTACAACCGTGATGTCGAAATCTTCCCGGTTCTCGCTGCAACTTTTGATCAGATCTACGGTGAATGTCCGTACAAATCACCTACAGATATGGGTGTCAATATGGTCGGTAACTGTATTTTTGACGACGATGCCTGCTGTGATGCATCACGTCAGGAAATTATCCGTCGTTACTACACTGAACTCTGTTCAGTCAAAAAAGGTCTCGGTAACAAAGAAACGGTCACAAAGATCAAGCTCATTATGAAGCAGACCGGAATCACCGTCGATGAGCGTCCCGTTATCGCAAAAGCCCTTAAAAGAGCTGAGGAGACGGGTGGCCCCGCAGTCGCAATCGAAATCGGTGACAACGAAATCGTCACAGGTAAGACATCTCTTCTTATGGGTGCGAGTGCGGCAGCAGTCCTCAATGCTCTGAAAAAGCTTGCAGGTATCGAAGAGGACGCACTTCTCATCTCTCCTGAAGTAATCGAACCCGTTCAGGAGCTTAAAGTAAAGTATATGGGCAATCATAACCCACGACTGCACGTTGACGAAGCACTTATCGCTCTTTCAATCTCCGCAGCTACCGATCCGAGAGCAAGACTCGCTATCGAGCAGATCCCGAAGCTCCGCGGTATGCAGGCTCACGCAACAGTCATCCTCACAAGCGGTGACGAATCTATGTTTAAAAAATTCGGCGTAAACCTCACCTGCGAACCGCAGTATCAGACGAAGAAGCTTTATCACAAATAAACGAAATATCTCTTGTCAAAGAGTAGTTGTATCTGTTAGAATATAATCATCAAAAGAAAAGGAGTCTTAATTATGGCAATCCTTAATAATGCATTTTGCAGAGTATATCAGAAAACGTTCAAAATGGTTATGCCGGTTTTCAACTGGGATGAACCTGAGCTCCTCAAAGGTCCCGGTGCGATCAAAGACTTACCCGCACTCGTAAAGTCAAAGGGCGTATCAAACGTCCTTGTAGTTACTGATAAGGGTCTTATGAGTCTCAACCTTCTTGACAGCCTTTTTGAAAATCTCGAAAAGCAGAATATCAAGTATACTGTATATGACGGTGTTCAGCCGAATCCGTCGATTGAAAATATCGAAGAAGGAAGAAGAATCTACCTTAAAAACGGATGCGAAGGTATCATCGCTTTCGGAGGTGGTTCTCCTATGGACTGTGCAAAGGTAGTCGGTGCAAGAATTGCTAACCCGAACAAGACTGTTTCTCAGATGAGAGGTCTTCTTAAGGTTGTTCATAAGATTCCGCCTTTCTTTGCTGTACCTACTACAGCAGGTACAGGCTCAGAGACAACTCTCGCCGCTGTCGTTTCAAATATGCAGACTCACGAAAAGTATGCTATCAATGACCCACAGCTCCGTCCTAAGTACGCTGTTCTTGATCCTGAGCTTACAACAGGTCTTCCCAAGAAGATCACTTCAACTACAGGTATGGACGCACTTACTCACGCTGTCGAGGCTTACATCGGTCAAAGCGGTGTAAAGAGCACTAATGACTACGCTGAAAGAGCTACAAAGCTCATCTTTGAAAACCTCGAAAAAGCTTACGAAGACGGTAAAGACATCGAAGCCCGTGAAAATATGCTCGTTGCATCATTCTATGCAGGTATGGCATTCACAAGAGCTTATGTAGGTTACGTTCACGCTATCGCACACAACCTTGGCGGTATGTACGGCACACCTCACGGTCTTGCGAATGCAGTTATCCTTCCGCACGTGCTTGAGTACTACGGTGAAACAGCATACTCAAAGCTTGCAGACCTTGCAGATATCGTAGGTATTGACGGTGCAGACGATAAGGAGAAGGCAGAGAAGTTCATCGAAGAAATCAAGAGAATGAACAAAGCTATGGATATCCCTGAGCACTTCGACTTCATCAAGGATGAAGACATCCCGACAATCGTTGAACGTGCACTTAAGGAGGGTAATCCCCTCTACCCCGTTCCGAAGATCATGGACAAAGAAGACTGTGCTATGGTCATCAGAACAATCCGCGGCTTCTGATAATTTCATAAAATCAATCACTCTGTGTTTCGGCTCAGAGTGATTTTTTACATTTTCTTCAAATTACTGATTGACGAAATAAAATAAAAGAGAGTATAATATTTTTTCGTAAAAGTGAGGTGTTTGTTTTGCTCAAACGATTTTTAAGCTACTATAAACCGCATAAAAAGATGATGACCTTGGATATGCTTGCCGCATTGATGATATCCGTCATCGGTATGATTTACCCTGTCGTCACAAACAAAATGCTCAACGAGTACATCCCGAATAAAATGTACAAGACCATCGTCATTGCGGGTATTATCGTTCTTTCGCTTTACTTCATCAGAATGCTGCTGAACTATTTCGTGCAGTACTACGGTCACGTTATCGGTGTACATATGCAGTCACAGATGAGAAAAGACCTTTTTGCTCATATCGAAAAGCTGCCGTTTACCTTCTTTGACAACAACGAAACGGGTAAGATAATGACCCGTCTTACAAGCGACCTTTTCGAAGTCGTTGAACTCGCACACCACGGCCCTGAAAACCTGCTTATCAGCTCTATTATGATCATCCTCTCGTTCAGCTATCTGATCACGATTGACTGGATTCTGACGCTGATTATATTTGCCTGTGTGCCCATCCTCGTTGTAGTTACAATTCACTGCCGAAAGGCGATGAAATCTGCCTTCCAGGACAGAAGAAAAAGCAACGCTATCATCAATGCCGCAGTCGAAAGCAGCGTGACAGGTATCCGCGTCACAAAGGCTTACACAAACTATGATACTGAAATCAAAAAGTTTGAAAAAGGCGACGAGGAATTTGTCGGTTCATCCTACCGCGCATATAAGGCAATGGGTAAATTCCACTCATCGACGACATTCATTACGGAAGTTTTCAACGTTTTTATCCTCATCGCAGGCGGACTTTTCCTTTACTCAGGAAGAATTTCCTTCGGTGACTACTCAACATTTATCGTTTCGGTTAACCTCTTTATCAATCCCGTGAATACTCTCATCGGATTTATGGAACAGTTTCAGAACGGTGTCAGCGGATTCAAGCGTTTCTGCGAGATAATGGACGAAGAACCTGAGCAGGATAAGCCCGATGCAAAGGAGCTCGAAAACGTTCAGGGCGAAATCGAATTCAGAAACGTCAACTACTCCTATGAAACTTCAAAGGGTGTTCTCAAGGATGTAAATCTCAGGATCGCAAAGGGACGTAAGGTTGCTCTCGTCGGACCGTCAGGCGGCGGTAAGACCACTCTTTGTCACCTCCTCCCGAACTTCTACAAGCTCGATGAAGAGGACGGTTCAATCCTCATCGACGGTACAGACATCCGTGACATCACGCTCGACTCACTCAGACGTAATATCGGCATCGTTCAGCAGGATGTTTTCCTCTTTGCGGGAACTATCCGTGAAAATATCCTTTACGGCAGACCCGATGCTACTGAAGAAGAAGTTCACGAAGCCGCAAAACGAGCAAACATTCACGATTACATTATGACACTCGAAAACGGATATGACACCGAAATCGGTGAACGCGGTGTCAAGCTCTCAGGCGGTCAGAAGCAAAGGCTCAGTATCGCAAGAGTTTTCCTCAAAGACCCTGCAATTCTTATCCTCGACGAAGCAACAAGTGCACTTGACAATACGACTGAAGTCCTCATCCAGCAGGCACTTGACGAGCTTTGCAAAGGCAGAACCACTCTCGTAGTTGCCCACAGACTTTCAACGATACGAAATGCTGACGAGATCGCAGTAGTTATCGACGGAAAGATCAGAGAACGAGGCACTCACGATGAGCTTATCGAAGCCGACGGAACATATAAAAAGCTCTACTCTCTTCAGTTCAGGGAGAATGACCTTGTAGAATAAAGCATAAGCGAGTACGCACACCACGTACTCGCTTATTTTTCAGGGCAAGACAGATTGACTTTCTCCCTTTTTCAGTGTAACATACAGATATACTTAACATAGCTACGAAAGGTTGATAGTATGAAGAGCAGAAGCATTAGAATGACGGTGGTATCCGTCATTGCGATCGCAATCGCACTTTTAAGTACAATACCTTCTTTCGCTGCTGAAAGCGGCGGTTGGCAAGGAAATATACTCTGGTCATATGACCGTGCAACGTACACACTTACTATCGAAGGCCAGGGAGATATCTCAAGTATCCTCAGAGTCGATGAAGATGATTACCCCTGGGAAGTCTATATGGACGAATTGAAAACCGTCATCATAAAGGAAGGTGTCACAAGCATCGGCACTCAGTGCTTCGTCGATTTCCATAAGTTGGAAAAGGTTGTGTTGCCGGACTCTTTGACAGAAATTCAGGACTATGCTTTTGCTGACTGTACTGCATTAACCGACATCAACATTCCGTCTTCTGTCACTATTATCGGCGAGTCAGCTTTTCAGTACTGCAAGATTAAAAGTGTCACTATCGGTGACGGCACAACCGTAATCCGCAGAGGTGCTTTCCAGGGCTGTTGCTTTGAAGATGTTAAACTTCCGTCAACTGTAGAAGTCATCGAAGACAAAAGCTTTGCGGGCTGCAACTCAATGAAGAGCATCAATCTGCCGTACGGACTCAAAGAAATAGGCTCAGATGCTTTTTCAGGCTGTTCTTCTTTGCAGGAAATTTATATTCCGCAAACGGTCACAAGCATCGGTACAGGAGCTTTCGGAAGCTGTGATGCTCTGACTAAAGTAGCGATACCCGAAGGAATTGCAGAGCTTGAAACCTTCTGTTTTATGGGCTGTGATGAGCTCAAAGAGCTTTATCTTCCTGATACTATAACTTTAATCGGCACTTGTGCAATTGCAGGCTGTGACAAACTGACTGATATTTACTTCGGAGGCACACAGGAGCAATGGGAAAACGTCGAGGTTAGTATGAACCGGTACTTAGATTCTACCGACAACAGTAACATACACGACATTACCATTCACTATGAAAGTGACAGAGAAAAATTTGAACCTGCAGAAAATTCCGACTTGTCAGGTACTGACAGCAACGGACAGAAATCTCCGATCATTCCGATCATTATAGGCTGTGTCGCAGGTGTAGCCATTATCACAGGAGCTGTAGTATTTATCATAATTAAAAAGAAAAAATAATCTTCTTTAAAAAGTAATCAACCCATCACTCAGCAGTGATGGGTTGTTGTTTTTTAATATAAATCAGTCTGCAACCTCGTCAACGATCGCATCTAATACATTCGTACCGCTTACATCTTCGGAATCTGCTACCGATGTGCTGACGCTGCCGCTTTCATCCGTAGTGAAAACGATTGTCTTTCCCACACCGTTAAGCTTGAGAACAACGACAAGAAGAATCACAAAGATCAGAACAGACGCACCAATCAAGGACACAACAAGTTTCTTACCCTTCTTTTCGCCTTCCTGTGCCTTATAATACTTATCCATTCTCTTTTTGGTTTCTTCGTAATTGAATTCCTTTTTGACATTCTTTTCTTTCTTTGCCATTTTCATCAACTCCGACTTGATTATATCTTAACAGTTCACTTTTGTCAATTACGGCTGAACCGTGACGGGTTTATCCTCACTCTCGTGCTCAAAGGAAATGAAATTGTTTCTCTTGGCATACGCCCATCGCATTTCAAAAACTTCACAAGCACTTGCAGGCATATAAAGCTGTCCTTCGTCAAGACGTTTAACGGGAGCTTCGAGCTTCACTTCACCGTTCGGTGTAACAGCAACATCGCTGTCCTCGTAAAATTCAGCTTTCCTGCCGTAGACTTCAAGAGTGATCTTGCCTTTTTCTTTGATGACAGAACCGCCTATGTAACCAACAAGTACACCGAGAGGTGCATACCATACAGCGTCGATCTCGCGGCACGGTGTAGCTGACTGACACAGACCGAGCTGTGCACCCTTGAACATCATACGTGTACGGTTATATTTCGGTGCGATCGCATAAGGTGTGATTTCATCGTTATCCTTGTCGATCGTACATTTATCGACAATTCTTCCGTCTTCAAAAATCGTTGAGGTCAGCGTCATCTTACCGCCGTCAATCTCAACTACAGCGATAACGGAAACATCCTCCTCCTGAGTGTAGAAAGCAGAATGCCATACCTTGGCAAGTGCTCTTGTGCCGGGAGGATTTTTACGGGAATTGCCAAGCATATAATGAACGGTACCCATTGACGGACGCTCGAAAAGCTCTTCGTTTCTCATAGGGAAGCTTCGTGAAAAATTATGCTCATGACCTGAGAAGCAAAGATCGAGCATTTCAAAGCCTTCACGCATTACAGGGTAAGCATCATAGTTCTGACAGTCTGAGCCTGAATAACAGATCGGGAAATGATAAGAGCCGATCTTCCACTGCTTATCACAGTTTTTAAGGTCATTTATCATCCACTCGTTGACCTCTTCAGGACCGTTGACTCCGATAACCATAAAGTGAGCATTACCGTAGTCAAAAGTATAGTTCTCTGTCTTCCAGTTTTCGGGACCGTTGTCAGCGTATGAACCCTTGAACTGTTTGCCGAAAAACTCTGCAGGCTCGGAATAGTATCTTCCGATACCGTTTCTGTAATCCTGAAAACCGCGGTTATCATGATTGCCGAGAGTCATCATAAACGGTATGTGTTCAACGACTCCCGTCAGTCCGCTGAAAGCACCGTTCCACTGAACTTCGTGCTGTCCGCAGTCCGTGTTGTCTCCGCCCGTAAGGATGAATCGTGCATCAGGATGCTTTTTGAGAGTTTCTTTCAAAACGTGGTTAAAAAAAGAATAGTCAGGGCAATCGTGCGGTTCACCCTGCTGCTGATCGGAAACACAGATGAACTTGAACTTCGTCAGGTTTTCAGGAGCCGTTTCAAAATAAAACTCCTCGCTTCTGTATTCATCATCACCGCAGGTGTAGAGATACTTCGTGCCGGGTTTCAGATTTTTAAGCTTTGCCCAGTACATATTGCTGATGTCAATGTCACTTTCAAAAACTTCTGTCTGTGCATCACATCTGAAGCTTTCATCCGTACCGTCTTCACGGTAAAGGACATAGCCTTTCGTTACGTCGACAGATGTTCTCCATGTGACGTTCATCGTAGTCGTAGCGTCATCTGCTATGCTGATAAAGATGTGGTCCGGCTGTCTTTGTGACCCTCTGATAGGTTTTTCCATTACTCATTACCTCCAGTCTGTTCAATCACTACCTTTGCAGGTTGCTTTTCACCCGACTCACAAAGGAGTCTTAGCATCTGCAAAGCCTTTGATGCTTCAATGTATGAAATATCGCTTTTTGAATTTATTTTAGAGAGAACCTTTTCGTAAATCGTACTGCCGTTTTCGACATTTTCAGCTGTAATGTATTCGTCCAGCATCTTACAGATAAGATCGGCCTGCTTACGCAGTCCCGTTTCCTGATCAAGCGTTTTGCAATATCTGAAATACTTGAGCAGTGTTTCTCCCTTTATGGTCTGATCGCCTTTTGTAAGAATGAGTGTATACTCGTCCGTCCTGTACTCTATGCGTTCTGCCACGCTATACTTAAGACCGCCCATATAATTAATGGCAAGTGCAAAAGTATCCGTGTTGGACGCCACATACCTGTCGATAGTCAGACCTTCAACCTTCTGAACTGCAGAAACAAGCTCCTTTTCGCCGCCTGTAGACAAAGCATTGATATAGTCAGAATTGTCTGTTTTAAGCGGAAGCACTTCGAAGCTCTTATTCTGCATATCGGCATTCACTACCGCCATAAAATAAATCTCTGCTGCCTCTCTGTCAGTACAGTAGAGAAGAATACTCGCCTCACCCGTAAGCTCCTCTCCGAGATCCACGAGCTGATTTTCCTGAGTCGTACTTTCTGAAACCCCGCTTGTGGTTTCTTTTGAAAACAGATCGGAGATGAAGGAATTATTATTTTTCACAATCACAGCTACCGAAACTGTTCCTACCACGAGTGCGAAGCAGATAAAAATCATTGTAAGCCGAAGAAAACTTTTTCTTTTCTCCTGCTTTGTTGTATTGAATTTATGGTTTTTAGACATTTAATCACGTTCTTTTTAATATTACTGTTGATTTCGCTCCGACATCCACAAGCGTACCTCGTACATAACTGTTGCCGAGCAAATCTTCCGCATTGTTCCACTCATCCTTTACATAGTACGTTATGGGATGCGGATTGCTGTTTGAAATAACAAGAATCGCATTTTCATCTTTTTTTCTCGAATATGCCACACAACCTGCTACTGAGGATAAAATTTCAAGTTTTCCGTCAACGAAGCATTTGTTTGCACTTCTGATCTCACCGAGTTTTCTGTACCACTCCACAAGCCCGGCATTTTCATTCCCCCACGGATAGCAGCAACGGTTGAACGGGTCTTTGTAACCCTGCATACCTGCTTCGTCACCGTAATAAATACTCGGCACTCCGGGTAGAGTAAACTGCACCGCCGAAGCCATTTTCATAAGCTGCACACCGTTTCTGTACGCATTTTCATCAAGAGAATGAGTGCTCTGCCAGTAGCGGTCACGGTACTCACAGCTTTCTCCTGCAAGTGCTGTGACAGCTCTCATCGTATCGTGTGTCGATATATGATTCATAAGCACGTCAAGTACCTGCTTCGGATAGTTTTCAACAATGGTCATCACACGTGAGCTGAAAAGCTCTGCAATACCTGTACGTACAAAGTCGATGACTGCACCCGCAAAAGGATAATTCATAACGCTGTCAAGCTGATCACCCGTAAGATAACGTCTGCGCTGACCGTAGCTGAATTTATTTGAGGCATCCTCCCACACTTCGCCCATCACGATGGCATCAGGATTTTCGGTCTTGACCGCTTTTCTGAAGCTGTCGAGGAAAACATCAGGCAACTCATCGGCAACGTCAAGCCTCCATCCTGCGGCTCCGCACCTGAGCCACCGTCTTGCTATGCCGTTTTCACCCGTAATATATTCAATAAATCCCGGATTTTCCTCAATGACTTCAGGCAGAAGCTTTATGCCCCACCAGCTGAGATAATCGTCGGGCCAGTTTTTAAATTTATACCAATCATAGTATTCCGAGTCCTGAGACTGGTATGCACCTACGGTATCGTATCTTCCGTACTCATTGAAATACTTGCTGTCACAGCCCGTGTGGCTGAAAACTCCGTCAAGAATTATCCTGATACCCTTTTTCTCTGCACTTTCACACAGAGAGACAAAATCTTCCTGCGTGCCGAGAAGAGAGTCAATTTCCGTATAATCAGCCGTGTCATAGCGATGATTGCTGTGTGCTTCAAAGATCGGATTGAGATAAATGCAGGTCACGCCAAGACTCCTGATGTAATCAAGCTTCTGCTCAATTCCCTTCAGATCGCCGCCAAAATAGTCATTATTAAGCACCTTACCGTTTTCGTCGGGTCGCCAGTACGGTTCACCTTCACGGTCAGTACGCATCACTCGGTCTGTAGGTACATCCACCTTTTCTTCTTCGGAAAAAGCGAATCTGTCAGGGAAAATCTGATAAATTATACCACCCTTGAGCCAGTCGGGAGTCGTAAAATCCTTATCATAAACAGTAAGCTGCCATAGCTTGCCTTCATCCCGGATTTTACCTGCACCGTCTGCGAAATTAAAGATCCTGCTTGTTCCCCACGGTGTATCATATTCGAATCTGTACTCATAGAGTCCTGCATTTTCCGGTGTAAAGGTAATCTTCCACCACTCTTCGCCTTCACCCTGCATACAATCCCATTGCATTTCCATAAAATTTTCAAAGCTTTCGCCATCTTTCTTTATGACAAACCTTGCGTGATGACAGCAAAAATCACGGGGCAGAATTATACGGAATACAATGCTCTGTCCTGTACTGACCGCCCCGAATACACTTTTATGATACTCGTATCTGGAATTATATGGGATATACATCAAAAACTACTCTTTCGTCTCATTATTCTGAATTTCATCGATCTCATCTGCAGGTACAGTAACCTGATTTTCAAAGTAACTGTTCTGAGAATCCGCAGCCGTAGCCGCAGTAGTAGTCTCAGGAACATACGGTGCTTCAGAGATCTCCAGTAAAGCATCCGTAATCAGAAAGCTTGCAAGCACGATGCCGAGAAAAACCAACGCTATGATGAGGTACTTCACTATCGGCTGCCATCTTGCCTTTCTGTCGGTACTGATGAAGTATTTTTTATTATCGCTGTAAGAAGTACGGAATTCCGTGTAGCTTCTGCGTCGTTTATTGTAGTTGTTATTTTCCATTTTATCACCTTGTCTGCCATTATTTGATGGTTGAATCCCGCATATACTTCATAGTAGTATTATTCTCAGCACAATGATTTGGGGGTATTTTTGTGGATATTCAATCGCTTGGCAGTAATAAATTTTTAGTCGGACTAAGCTGTGATGATCTCACCCGACTTGATATTACATACGAGAGAATGGACTATTCCGACATTGAAACACGTCGGGTCATCTGGACCATTCTTGAACGTATCAGGAATTCTACGGGTCGTGACATCGACCCTTCGGGAAATCTTGTGATCGAAGCCTCTCCTGACGGTTCAGGCGGCTGTATACTGATTTTCACCGTTCCGGTTTCACGTGCAGATATAGGAACGGTCATTTCCAAAAGCAATCCGACCCGTATTTACGAGTTCAGTTCTTCTGATGACCTGCTTGATGCTATGTCAGCTCTTGGAACGGACAGCTCTGACGGCAGATTTTTTACCGACGGCAGAAAATTCCGTGCCGAATGGCCGAGCGAAAAAGCTTTTCTCTACCGTCACGTGATAGAAGAATTCGGAGCATTCGTAGGAAATGACTCACTTGTTATCGCTGCTACTCATGAGCATTGGAACGAGCTGAAATTACCCTCTTAATGTCTTTATCATAGCCGAAGGATCCTCTGCTGAAAATACTGCACTTCCTGCTACGAGTACATTAGCTCCTGCCGCAATAGCTACGGGTGCAGTTTCAGGAGAGATACCGCCGTCTACCTGAATATCAAGTTCAAGTCCTCTGCGGTCTGCCTCTGCTCTGAGGGCTGAAACCTTCTGCATCATATCCTGCATAAACTTCTGTCCGCCGAATCCCGGCTCGACAGTCATAATAAGCACCATACTCAGCTTATCAAGATACGGGTAAACCTCTTCAATCGGAGTCGCAGGTTTCACGGTAAGACCTGCCTTGCAACCGAGAGAGAGGATTTTTTCTATCGTTTCCTCAGTAGGAGAATCACTTTCAATGTGAAAATTAATTATATCTGCCCCTGCTTTTGCAAAATCCTCTGCATACTTAAGCGGATCACTTATCATCAGATGACAGTCGAAAACCTTTTCTGTTCTGTTTCTGATGCACTTGATGACAGGTGCACCGAAAGTGATATTAGGGACAAAATGGCCGTCCATTACATCTATATGAATATAGTCAGCTCCGCATCTGTCCATACGGGTAACCTCATCACCCATTTTTGAAAAATCACAGGATAAAACCGACGGTGCAATTTTAATCATAATGTCACAGCCTTTCAAACGAATACTCTAAATATAATACCAATTTTTTTGCATAAGGTCAAGATAATGACGAAACTTCCGCAGATTTTCACAAGGTAATTTCTGAAAAAAACTGTGAATTATGTCATCATAAAAATTTGACTTATTTTTCCTAAAAATATATAATAAAATCAACTACTGTCAGGAGGATTGTTATGAAAAAGATTCTTACTGTTTTTCTCTGCGTAATTTTACTTGTTTCCTCATCCGGATTATCTGCCTTTGCAGGAAACTACACCTTCATTACCGTTGATAAAGATTTCGGTGAAGTATCGTTTGATGCTGATTTTGCTGAGGTCGGTGTGCCAATCAAGGCAGAAGTACAGGGTGACGAAGGTCAAAGCTTTATTTACCGCTGGTACATCGACGGAATCAGAATTGAAAACGACGGTGATACATACATTCCCATTGAAAGCGATATGCAGTCAATGATCAGTGTTGAAGTTTTCGATGTTAAAGGCAACTCTGTCGGTAATGCAAATATGTTTATGAGCAAAATCCCTGTTGTTTACATCGAAACAGAAAACAGAGAGCCTGTTCACTCAAAAGAAGAATACATTAATGCAGAAATCAGGATTCAGGGTAATCAGGAATATAATTCTGACAAAATCCTCTACGAGGGCAAAACACAAATCCGAGGAAGAGGTAACACAACCTGGAACTCTGACAAAAAGCCGTACCGTCTCAAGCTCGATTCAAAGGCTGACCTTTTCGGAATGGGTAAAAACAAGCATTGGGTACTTCTCTCCAATCCTTTCGATACAAGCCTTTTAAGAAACCACCTTTCATACAATCTTGCTGCAGATATGGGCTTGGAATATCAGAAATCGGTATGGGTTGACCTTATTTTCAACGGAACTCCCGTCGGCAACTATCAGCTCTGTGAGCATATCCGAGTTGACGATAACCGTGTTGACATCACAAACTGGGAAGACCTAGCAGAGGATGCTGCAAAGGCAATTTATGACGCCAACAAAGATACTCTGACAAAAGACCAGCGCGACGAGCTTATTGACAATATGGCTGAAGATATGAGCTGGACTACAAGCGACAGCGTTAAATATAACGGCGTGACATACACAGTTTCAGATTACATCGACATTCCCGATATCAACGGTGGATACCTTCTTGAAATTGTCCGAAAGGCTGACGAATATACATTCATAACAAAAAAAGATTCATATATCTGCGTTGATACACCCGAAGTTCTGAGTGAAGATATGCTGAACTCCATTCAGGGTTATTATCAGGCATTTGAAAACGCTTTGTTTGCAGATGATTTCTGCACTACATATAACGGTGAGACAATGCGTTACACCGATTTTATCGACGTTGAATCTTTCGCTAAAGGTCTCCTCGTCAATGAGCTTTTTGAAAATTATGACTTCGGACGTACAAGCACCTGGATCAGCAAAGAGGTTGACGGCAAGCTCGTTTACGGTCCTGTCTGGGATATGGATTACACTACTCCGGCAACAACTCATACATGGACTTCTATGAACATCAACTGGCTCAAAAGACTTCTCTCTGACCCCGTTTTTCTTCAGGAATTAAGAGAGACTTATTTCGAATACAGATACACAGCAATCTATGACATTATTAAAGACGGCGGAGACATTGATTCTTCTTTGGAAATGCTTTCATCTTCTGCGTCACATAACGATTATCTCTGGTACAACGACATCAGCGCTGAAGAAAACGCGCTTGATCTGAAGCTTCGCTTACAGTCAAAAATCAACTGGTTTGATTCCGTCCTCAAGGACATTCCTTCATCCTACGCGTCTTTCGGCACTCTCACTAACAGCGAATACGTCAACTCAAAAAAGATTTCACTCTCTTTCGATAAGAGCAAAAACGCCTTAAGCATCACAGCCAAAGACACTGTCCCCTCTCTTGTAAAAGTTTTTGCAGACGGAAACTACTGCTGTGATTTCGTTCCTGACGGAGCAAAATCAGAAATCGTCCTTCCGAAAATCAAAGAAGGTGCTGTTATTACAGTTATCTGCTACGACGAAAACTCTGAGGTTCTTTACGGTTCATCCTGCCTGACAGAAACAGAAATCGTAAGTCTTTCTGTTTCAGAGATTTCAAAAACCTCTTACAATGCAGGTGAAGCAATTGACCTCGACAGCATTGAGCTTACAGCAAAGTACAGTGACGGTACAACCCGTAAAGTTAAGCCTGATCTTGTATACACTTACGTCAAAGATTCTCTTGGCGAGCAGTTTTTCTCTTATGGCAAGGTTACTGAAGAGATCGGAAAGACTTTTGTTGTACTTCGTTACGGCAACGTCAGCGTTGAATGCGAACTTCAGGTAAATCCGAGAGAAAACCACAAAGACGTCATCAATATGATCAAAGCATTGCCTAAAGAAATTATTGACGACCGTTTTGTCCGTGAGCTTCTCGAAGCTCAGATTGCTTACGACGCTTTGAGCGACAAAGCAAAAGCCAAGGTTACAAATTACAGCAAGCTTTCCTCTCTTATGTCCGGCATTGCAAATACAGAAAGCGAAACTACCGGTGTTGTTGCCTGTATTGCTGACGGAGCTTTCAGAATAAATGCGAGAAGCAGCCTTATCGTTGTTTCAAACGGTGCACCGATCAAGATTGTTTTCAGCGGCAGCAGCGGTTCAACAACTACTTATACAGAGTCATCTCCCGCTTATCTTTACAAAAAGACTGTCGGAAACTATACCGTTTCAACAATCAAGCATCTCATTCCTGACGATGAGAATCACCAATTTCAGATAAGTCCCGTCTACGGCGACTCTCACAAAACAGAATCTTTCAAAACATCTGTTGCAACCATTATGGAAGAGATCGAGGTTCTTGACAGCGTACGTTATGTCGACTGGATTAACGAAGGCGACACTTATAAAATACGAATAGATCGTGATGATAATGTTGGTTCTTTCGCTCTTTATGAAAACGGAGTTGCTGTTAAATTTAAAATGAAAATTAACAGTTCAAGTGTAACAATTATGCCTGATCTGAAAACAACCGGTCAGCACACTCTTCTTTTCCGCTATTCTTATGGTAACAGCAGTCTTGATTACGGCAACATCAACGTTTACGTACGCGAATATAACGAAGAAACCAATCGTATTTTCAACATTGATTATCCCGAAGAAAGCTACAACGAAACAGTTGACGTTGAAATCACCACCTCTTCCGATGTCGGCAAACTTGAGCTTATCTGCGGTGAAACAAAGGTTGAAATGACCCCCGAAACTGTCGGAGATTTCAGACTCTGGACAGCAGAAATCGACATCACAGATAACAAAGAATATACACTTCATCTTAACGATCAGGAAACTCCGACGGTTATTTCCCCGAAGCACCTCGACCCGTTAAAGCTTGAAGGCACAAAGCTTGTTAAATACCTCGCAGACTCAGGAACTGCTGAAATCCCCGAAAATATAACTGAAATTTCACCAGAGGCTTTTGACGGCTTTGAAGGAAAGATACTCTGCTATCCCGGCTCTGTTGCAGAAAAATTTGCTGCAGAAAACGGAATTGATTTTGAAACATTTGAAATCAAAGCCAATGCTTCTGAAATCAGAATCAACAGCGGTTCAGATTTCGACCTTGAAATCACAGCAAAGCCTTACCTGCCTGAAGACTTCCGTCTTAACTACAGCTTTGATGAAAGCATCATAAGCTTTGACGGCAAAAAAGTCACAGCCTTGCAACCCGGTTACACTCGTCTTGAGCTCAGCTCTGATTCAGGTCTTTACAGCGAAACTGTATATATTTATGTCGGAGGTGGTCCGAAACTGGGTGATATCAGTGCCGATGACAAGATCAACTCCCTGGATGCCTTGCTTATCCTTCAGCACAGCGTTGAAAAGACGGAGTTTAACGATGCTGAGTGTAAAGCAGCTGATATCAACGGTGACGGTAAAATCAACTCTCTCGATGCACTCTTAGTCCTTCAGATTTCCACCGGACTCATCTCGATCTGGCAGTACATCTGAATATTTCCCTGATTTATACTACAGCAGGCACTTTCTGAGTCCTGCTGTAGTTTTTTATTCAGGCTGTAACATATCCATCATCATTGTGTTTATACACCACGTATATATTTATTGTACACAGTGTTGATTTTTGTAAAACTTTATGGTATAATATTTTTGTTAATAAATGGAGGGATGTAAAATGCCGACCAAGTCACTTGACAGACGTGCAAAAATGACACGCGAAATCCTTAAACAAAGCCTTATAGAATTAATGAAAGACAAACCGATTCACGAGATAAGCATCAAGAAGATCTGTGAAACAGCTGATGTAAACAGAAGTACTTTTTATCATCATTATGACTCTCAGTATGACCTTTTCAATGATATTCTGAGCGACATCGGCGCAGACATCACCGAAATAGTCAGAACTCACTGCACAAGCCCTAACTGGATGAATAACATCCTTATCGATGCTTTTACATACATCGAAAAACACCGTGACACCTTCCTGGTTGTTCTCAGTGAAAACAGCGGCTTCAGCGTCGGTGAAACGCTCACATCTTTTGTCGAGCGATTCGTAAATGTAACTTCTGAAAATTCAAGTGAATTTGAAAAATACTGCACACAGTTTGCTACAGCCGGTATGACATCTGTCGTCTGGAAATGGCTTAATGCAGAAAACCGTATGCCTGCAAAAGACCTTGGCAATATGATCGCATCTCTTCTTTTGCCGAGCCTTGGTCGCTTCACTCTTTTCCCATTACAGTAAAAAAAACGGAGGCTATGCCTCCGTTTTTTGATTTTATTTAGTTTCAGTCTTTGCTCTTTGTTCAAGTACTTTTTTGTGAACTTCTTCTTTTGTCTTGCCTGTAAGTTTATAAAGGAAGAACGGCACACCTGCAAGGAACATCATAATACCGTGAACGATCGTGTAGAAGAACAGCAGAAGGATTTTCGTTTTCAGCTCCTGTTCAGGATTCGGATCCAGATCCGTCGGCTGAATGTACTGAATGATAGAATTCTGTCCATAAAGAACCTGAGGAGCAAGTGCATTTGCTACAGTTCCACTGATGAGAGTTCCGATTGAGATAACAAACGGAAGTGAAGCATCCAGACGTTTTCCTGTTTTAACTTCCATATCCTCGAGCACATCCGCCTGGAACATTGACGGAAGAAGGTTTGAGGCACCAAACTGCAATCCGATAAGGAAAAGGAAAGCGATGAAGACAATCTGCAAAGCAGGCTTCGGATTTGTAAAATAGATATAACCCACACCGAAAGCTGCCGCATTTGCAACGATTGAATAAATACCGCTGGCGATATAAAGCACCTTTGAATTGAATTTCTTTAAAAGGAAGTTGATTACAAGCATACCTACAGCCGTACCGATACCTGTCGGCAGACCGAAAAGAAGGAATTTTGACGTCGAGCCGAGAAGTGCCGCTGCAAGGAAAGGTCCCATATATGTTGCAAGGTTTCTGAAGCTCTTGAGAAATTCTGAGACAATAATAACCCATGCATATTTATTTTTAAGAACATCGCCAAAGCCGACGAGAGGATTTTTCTTCTCTGCCTTGTACGGTACTCTCTCTCTTACTGTACCCATACCGAAGAGAACCGTAATAATTCCCACAACGCCGCAGAGACCTGCACCGATTATGTACTGAAGACCTTCATTGTCTTTCCAGATCAGACCGATGACGAGAACTATTACAAGCGGAGCAGAGTTGCCGACAGCTGAAGAAATACTTCTGAACGAAAGAACATTATCACGCTCTTTCATGTTAGGTGTCATAACGTTGGCAACCATATTGATTGAACCACCGAAGTTACACATAACACCCCACAAAACAGCAATCGTGATGATATAAGTCATCATCCACACACCTGTAAGTCCGGGAGGTGTCCAGAATGAAAGCATCAGCAAAGCACCCATTGGCACAGCCACAAGCATCGCGAGAGGTTTGAACTTTCCTCCCTTGCCGGGTTTTCTTGTGTCGATATACATAACAACGAAGAAATTGAGCACAAATCCGATTATACCCGTAAGAGTATTGAATGTAGTGGTCTGATCCTCCGTAAGTCTGAGAACATTTACAAGATATGCGTTTCTGTACGAGCCGATCATACCTGTCATATTTGTGTAGAAGAAAACGCCGACAAGATAAAGAATAAATTCTTTCATTTTGACGTGTTTCTCGTTTTGAGTTGCAACAGTTTTAGTCGCCATACCCTCTCTCCTTTTCACTTTATGTTACTAAGAAAGTATATCATTTTTCCGTATGCATATTCAATCTGTATTTTCCATAAAAAAATTATAATATTTCGTTAACTTTGACATTAAAAAGTGCTGTCTTCAAAAGAAAGACAGCACTTGAATTATTTTATCTTTGAAATAACCTTTTTGTGAAGGTGAACGTAACATATTATCGAAACCGTAAGAGATGTCAGTTCAGCAACAGGATATGCAAACCATACGAGATCGGGATTTCCGATTTTCTGACCATACAGTGCGAGTAAAAACGCAACGGGAGTAAGCACCACAAGCTGACGGATAAGCGAAACTATCATTGAGAAGAAGCTCTTGCCGAGTGCCTGGAATGCAGCACCGAGTGCGATACAAATACCCGCAAGAATGAAGCTTGAACCGATTATTCTCAGAGCAGGCTCACCGATTTCAAGCATAGCCTCAGATGCACTGAAGAAGCCGAGAAGCTTATCAGGTATTGTCAGAAACAGTATCGCACCTGATATGCTGAAGACCTCTGCATAAACTGCTGCAAGCTTGATTGTTTTGAGCATTCGATCCTTTTTCTTTGCACCGTAGTTATATGCAATAATCGGGATAACACCGTTGTTAAGTCCGAAAATCGGCATACAGATAAAGCTGTTAAGCTTGAAGAATGCACCGAAAACAGTTGCCGCTGTCTCCTTGCCGGGAGTGTAAGTGATGAGGATTTTATTCATACAATAGGTCATAACCGAACCGATTGCGACCATAATGATCGAGGGAACACCGATCTTATAAATCTGACCGATGAGTTTTACATCGGGACGGAACTTTTTGAAGCTCACCTGAATTTCGTGATTTTTCTTAGAGTTAAGAATAATTGCGAGTATCGCCGCAATAATCTGACCTGCAACAGTCGCAATAGCAGCACCGGTTACACTCATACCAAGTCCGAATCCGAGGAAGGAATCCTCAGAGCTGAAAATGAATATCGGGTCAAGGATGATATTGATAATGGCACCGACACCCTGAGTGATCATCGTAAGCATTGTTCTGCCTGTTGACTGAAGAAGTCTTTCAAAAGTGATTTCAAGGTAAATGCCGAGTGAAGCACAGCTGCACACACGAAGGTAATCCGTTCCGTATCGTACAATTTCTTCAACACCTGTCTGTGAGCGCATAAAAGGCTCTGCACCGAACAAGCCAAAAAGAACAAATACCATCGAGCTGATAACAGCAAGAAAAACACCGTTACTTGCAAGTTTATTTGCCTTTTCAAAGTTTTTTTCACCGAGTGAACGCGACAAAAGTGCATTGATACCAACACCTGTACCCGTTGCAACCGCAATCATAAGGTTCTGTGCAGGGAAACAGAGTGAAACAGCCGTCAGCGCCTGCTCGCTTATCATTCCGACAAAAACCGAGTCTACGATATTGTACAAAGCCTGAACAAGCATTGAAATCATCATCGGCAAAGACATATTTATAATGAGTTTATTTACAGGCATAACGCCCATTTTATTTTCCTTCACGTTACTTCTCCTTTTGCAAAACTAACGTTGACTATTATAACACAACAAACGGAATTCTGAACAACAAACTTTACGTCCGTAATCCGTCATTTTTTGTTAAAATTAGTGTAATAATATGTTTCTTTATAAAATTAAGGCAAAATTAGACAGTTTTTTTCGCTTTACAGTTAGTTAATTCTAACTTTTAAAAGTTGAAAATGTTAATACTGTATAGTATAATTTCTTAAGGTAGTAAAATACCAATAATAGGATTTAGTCACAGCTTTCAACTTTGCTTAAATCCAAAGAAAGTCAGGTGATTTTTATGAAAACTGTTTATGCTGATAATGCAGCTACGACAGCTCTCTGCCCTGAAGCTCTTGAGGTTATGGTAAACTGTCTTAAAGACAACTACGGTAACGCTTCAAGTATGCACCATTCCGGACAGGCTGCCGCTGAAGTAGTGCTTCAGGCAAGACAGGATATCGCAGATTGCATCGGTGCTGATGTCAACGAAATCTACTTCACATCAGGCGGAACGGAATCCGACAACTGGGCAATCACAAACGCTGCACGTCTCGGTGCAAAAAAAGGCAAAAAGCATATTATTTCAACTTCATTTGAGCATCACGCTGTCCTCCACACATTGATGAAGCTCGAAAAGGAAGGCTTTGAAGTAACTTATCTCGATGTGCACGAGGATGGTTATGTTCGCATTGACGAGTTCAAAAAAGCTGTCAAGGACGAAACCTGCCTTGTTACGATTATGTTTGCAAACAACGAAATCGGCACGGTTCAGCCCATCGAAGAGATCGGTGCATTCTGTAAAGAAAAAGGAATTTACTTCCACACTGATGCAGTTCAGGTTGTCGGCCACCTTCCTGTTAATGTAAAGGAGCAGAACATTGATATGCTTTCATTCTCTGCTCACAAGTTCCACGGCCCTAAGGGTATCGGTGTTCTTTACTGTCGCAAGGGTATTCCTCTCATCAGCTTTATGCAGGGCGGCGCTCAGGAAAGAAACAAGCGTCCCGGAACAACAAACACTCCCGCAATAGCTGCCACAGCCGCTGCACTTAAAAAGAGCTGTGCGGAAATGGACAAGAATATTGCTTACGTAAGCGCTCTTCGTGACAAGCTCATCGAAGAAATCGTCAAGGTTATCCCCCGCACAAGAGTAAACGGCGGACGCACAGCAAGACTTCCCGGCAACGTTAGCTTCTGCTTTGAGGGTATCGAAGGTGAATCTCTTCTTCTTTACCTTGACCTTAAGGGAATCTGCGGTTCATCAGGTTCTGCCTGTACTTCAGGCTCACTTGATCCGAGTCACGTGCTTCTCGCACTCGGTCTGCCGCACGAAATCGCTCACGGATCTTTAAGACTTTCTCTGAGCGAATACAACACAGAAGACGAAATTGATTATATAATCGAACAGCTTCCTCTCGTGGTGAACAGACTCCGTGATATGTCACCCGTCTGGGAGAGGATTATGAAAGGAGAAAACTAACCATGGCATACAGTGCAAAGGTTATGGACCATTTTGAAAATCCCCGCAACCTCGGCAAAATGGACGATGCAGACGGCATCGGTGAGGTTGGTAACGCAAAGTGCGGAGATATCATGAAAATCTACCTCAAGATTGAGGATGGCATTATCGTTGACGTTAAGTTCAACACATTCGGCTGTGCATCAGCTATCGCAACGAGCTCAATGGCAACTGAAATGATCAAAGGACAGAAGATCGAAGATGCTCTTCAGCTCAGCAACAAGGCTGTTGTAGAAGCTCTCGACGGTCTTCCACCGGCAAAGATCCACTGTTCAGTACTCGCTGAGCAGGCTGTAAAGGCAGCTCTTGCAGACTATTACACAAAGAACGGTATTGAGTTTGATCCTTCACTTGTCAGCAGTTGTGGCGGTCATTGTGACGACTGCGAGTCCTGCGGACACTGAGGTTAAAAATATGAAAAAGGCTATGATTGCCATGAGTGGCGGAGTCGACAGCTCCGTTGCCGCTTATATCATAAGTCAGCAAGGTTACGAAACAGCCGGAGCTACGATGAAGCTTCACAGCGATGACACCGAAGCACAGAAAGAAGCTTCGTGCTGTTCAAGCGAAGACATTGAAATTGCCAGAAGCGTTGCCGAAAAGCTCGGTATGCCTTACTATGTTTACAACTATTCCGACGATTTCAAAGAGCACGTAATTTCACGTTTCGTTGACGCTTATCGCAATGCAAGAACACCTAACCCGTGTATCGACTGCAACCGTTATATCAAATTTGCAGAGCTTGTGAAAAAAGCAAAATCGCTCGGCTACGATTACGTTGTTACAGGACACTATGCAATCAATGAATTTGACGAAAAAAGCGGACGCTATCTTCTGAAAAAAGCCGCTGATGAGTCAAAGGATCAGAGCTATGTGCTTTATTCCTTAACTCAGGAGCAGCTCAGCCACATCCTCTTCCCTCTCGGCTCGATGAGCAAGGACGAGGCAAGAAAAATCGCTGAAGAGCAGGGCTTTATAAACTTTGACAAGCCTGACAGTCAGGATATCTGCTTTGTGCCTGACGGAGACTATGCAAAGTTCATCGAGGACTGGTGCGGCTTCAAGTTTGAAAACGGAAACTTTGTCGACCTTGAGGGTAATATAATAGCTCAGCACAAAGGCATTATCAATTACACCATCGGTCAGCGCAAGGGGCTCGGGATTGCTGCAAAGGCACCTTATTACGTTGTCGGCAAAAACCTCAGTACAAACGAGGTTGTCCTCGGCTCAAACGATGACCTTTTCTCCTGCACTCTGACAGCAACGGACGTCAACCTCATCTCAATTGATAAGCTGACTGAGCCTATGAGAGTAA
>JAZRNG010000185.1:0-7522 GCA_045648065.1 Acutalibacteraceae bacterium
CTCAACTTCAACTCTCTTAGCCATTGAGAACCATGCAAATGTTGATGATGTCAACACGATTGCTGAAACAACGAGCATAGCAATAGCTGAGATGAACGTACGCTTTTTCAAAGTGTTTTTCATTTGTCTTTACCTCCATAAAGATTTTTATGCTTTAGCGACCGTTAACGCGCCGCCAACGCACATTTTGCTAATTGATGTTCCATCCGCCGGGAGTACTTTCAGACTTACGGGTAACCCGGATGAAAGAATAAATCTTTCAAGTTTTCAGCTGAATATTACCTTCCGACTGAAGACTTCCCGGAGTAATTGAAACATAATTAGAAGTAAGTAAATGCCGTGGGATTAAACCAATGTGAATACAAGGTTTGCAGAGATAAGCTGACTCTGGAGTGTATCTGTACAGTTAGCATCCTGGCCTTCCATCCAGATATAAACTCTGATGCGGTTAACACCTGATGTGATGTTGATAACTGCATCTTCTGCACCTGTATCAACAGCGCAATCATAACCTGATGCAATAGCGATCTCGCCTGCTGCTGATGAAGGAACATTTGAAGCGCCCTCTGCAAGTGTACCACTCATACCTGTGCTTGTGATAGGCTGAGTGTTACGTGCTTCTTCATTGGTAGCGAAAATGACTGCTTCAGAACCGCTTGTAGCCTGTGCAGGTGTAGAACCCTTAGTAACAGTACCACAGTTTACGAAACCGATACGCATAGCATTTGCTGCTTCTGCGATAGCCTGTGTGCCGTCTGACTCGTCGTTCTTAACTTCGATAGTTGTCTGACCGATCTTGAGCTGTGCTGTCTCTCCGCCTGTGTAGTCAACGAATACGTCGAATACATAGTATCCTGCCTGCTTACCGCCTGGCGAAACTGCTACGCCTGACTTGCCGTAAACGTCAACACCGTTAGCGGATGTTGTTGCAAGGCTTTCAAGTGTTTTTGTAGCTCTGTCAACACCGCCTGTGAAGAATGCCGGCAATGCATTAAGAGCAAAACTTGAAGATGCAGGTTCGATCATTGCAGGGAAGAAGTTATAGTCTTCTTCAACTGCCTGGAAACCTGATGTAGCTGTACCGTTAAGATCTTCAAATGTCAACGTATCTGTGAATGTTGTTGCATTAGCTGAGATCTGGATACCTTCGCCCTGCTTTGTAACCTTAAGATCAAGGTCACTTGCCATTGCGCTTCTGCCCAATGAGAACCAAGCGAAAGATGCAGTCGTTATAACGATAGCAGAAAGAAGAAGCATAGCGATCGATGCAAAAAATGCACGGTTTTTCTGACTCTTCTTAAACATGTCCTTTTCTTTACCTCCTTCTTAGATTTTATGTACGGTAATCCGTCATAATATATATCTCAAATGTGTCTGAGACCTGAAAACAAAACCTTTGCCACTGTCTTATGCTTTTGCTGACGATCCGTCACTACCGTCTGCTTCTTCGCACAAGAACTTCATCGACATTTTGATTTCGCCTTCAAGGATCTTGTTAACACATTCAGGATCCCAACCTTCGAGCCAGACGACAACTGTATACTTGTCGACATCGCCTGCTCTGAACATTTCAACTTCGTTTTGCATGATCTTTGTGTTTGAAACGAAGTTTTTGTCAACGGAATAAACGCTCTCACCGTTATCGTTGAGATTTTCCTCAAGTTTATCCGTAGTACCCTTCTGTGGCTTTGCGTAAATTGTAGGTTCTCCGTTGTGGAAAATCATTACGCGCATTGCCTCATCTACACCGAGCGAAACAGCATCTATAAGAATCTCTGCTTCGTAGTCCACATCAACGTTACCTGCATTCTTCACATAGAATGTATATGCAAGGAAACTCTGACCGTTTGAGTTGTTGTGTGAACCGTCAATGTCATCGAGGTCATCGGGAAGCCACTCAAGAGTGGTATCGAGCATATCAACACATTTTTCACCCGTAAGGAAACGTGAGGACTGACTGAAGTCCGGTGTCTCCGAAAGGATGATACCCATGTTGTACGCATCCTTATCCATTGTAACCGTGAAGTCACCTGCTTTGTTCACGTATGATGAACAGGCAAACATCAGGGAAAGGAAAAGCAACATTAAAACAAGGATGATTGTAAGGATACGGATTAAAGCTTCTCTTTTCTTGACTTTTTTGGATTCGGATTTTACACCGTATTTACCCATTGCGTCGTATTCCTGCGGAATTTCAACACCGGGCAGCGAAGCATTTTTCTTTTTCTTAGCCAAGCTGATCCTCTCCTTAATTTATTTGCTTATCTTTAACAAACTCTCCGAAGTACGGACCGCTGAAACGGTCAGCACCCATCTTGTTGATTAAATCAAAGACTTCCTTTGATTCGATACCGTCCACGATTACCTGAGTGTCGATCTTCTTGCAGAAGTCGATGATACCCTGTACGGTATTCTGAACCTTTTCGCTGTAGAGTATGTCTTCAATCATACTCTCGTGAATTCCTATGTAGTCAACCTCATAATGAGAAAGATTTGAAAGTGAAGTGTACTCAAGTCCGAGATCATCGATCGAAATTCTAAAACCGAGCTCACGGAGAGCATTTATATTTTCGATCACTTTATCCTTCACTGCTTCAAGGATACTTTCCGTGATATTGAAGCAGAAGCTGTCGGGAGAGACTCCGTACTTTTCTACGATCTTCCTGACCTGATTTACAAAGTTTTTCTTCGTCAGCGTCTTGACTGATACCCAGATGATGACGCTGTTCATATCAACCTCACGCTCAGCACAGCGTTTAATCGCTTCACAGGCTTCTTCAACAGCCCAGAGATTGAGCTGAACCACCTGGTTTGATTTCTCTGCAACAGGCATAAAAATCTTTTCGGGAATAACTCCCTGAATTCTGTCATTGATCCGCATTGAAGTTTCAAAATCAATCGCCATATTAAGATGAATGTCAAACACCGGTCTGTATAAAAGCTCGATTGTCCTCGTTCTTGAACCGGTTTCGGGATTCTTTTTGTTTTCTGCCATAGCGACACACTCCAAAGTTATCGGTTGATATATTATATATATTATAAATGTATACGTTTTTTACGTCTTCGTGCTGTTCAGAAATGTAAAGGCACTTCTACAGATAAAGACACTAATATACATATACTACTTTATCACAACAAGCAATAATAGTCAACAAAAATTTCTTCCTAAACAAAAAAATTTCCCACAAAATTTGTGGGAAATTTTTGTAGATTTTCAATTTTACTTCAGATAATTTTACAGAGATTTTTCACTTCAAAAAGAAGCTTATTTACCTCTGAAATTCTTTTGTTTATCTCAAAATATCTGTCGAGATTTTTATCATAATCCGTTATAAAATCATAGAAATTTTTCGCTTCATAAGCCATCATGATATGCTTTTCGATTTCGTTCTGAATTTCCTCTTTTTTGCCGTCGGCATAGTGAATTTTTACTCCCGTCAGCATTGATACGGAATCAATCGAAATCGTTCCCTCGTCGCCAAAAATCTGCGAACCGAGATAATTCTGTCCTATCTTTGAATAAGTGAGCGTTACCTGCTTGTCGGGATAGTCGAGAACAGCCGTACCGTAGCCGTCTGCACCCGTTTCAATGAAACCTGCAGACGCTGTGATTTTTTCAGGAAGTCCGAAAAATTCAAGTGCAGGATAGTAACAGTAAATGCCCAGATCACGAAGGCAGCCGGTCTTCATTTCAGGATTGAAGATGTTCGGGTTTTCTCCGTTTCTGAGAGCTTTATATTTTGAAGAAAGCTGAGAAAAATCGAAGTGTGCCGTCGTAATTTTTCCTATCTTTCCGAGTGCATTTTTTATCTTTTCCGTATGCGGAGCGTGCATCATCATTATCGCTTCCGTGTAGACTAATTTTTTCTCTTTTGCAAGTGAAAAAAGCTCAGAAAATTCATCGGGAGTTATCGTTATCGGTTTCTCGCAGAGAACGTGCTTTCCTTTTTCAAGCATAAGCTTACTCTGCTCGTAGTGAAGAGAATTAGGACTTGCGATGTAAACCGCATCGATGTCACTTTCCGCAAATTCATTTATATCCGTATACACTTTTCCGCAGCCGAATTTTTCAGCAAACTCTTTTCCTTTTTCATATGTACGTGAATACATTGCGGCAAAATGCATCCCTTCAACAGTCTGTGCACCTTCTACGAAAGATTCAGCAATCCAGCCTGAACCGATCACACCGTATTTAATCATATTTATTCTCCTTTTTATATTAAAACAATCAGATAAATTCGGGTTTGTCGGGGTGATAGATTTTGCACAAATTGACTATATGTTCGTAGGGGCGCGCATTGCGCGTCCGTTGAATTAAGCAGAATTTTTGCGGACGACCGATGGTCGCCCCTACGATATTAATTGAATATTCTACCCTACAAACCCGAATTAATTTGTCACAATATTTTCTTAATTATATCTTTTTTCTTCACTTTTTTCAATGATTAAATATATTGTCTTGAAATTTTGTCCGCTTACGTTTATAATATAGAAAGTATTTTTAGAAAAGGAAGAAAAATATGAAGCTTGGTATAGTAGGTCTGCCGAACGTCGGCAAAAGTACACTTTTTAACGCAATCACAAACGCGGGCGCACAGTCTGCAAACTATCCTTTCTGCACAATCGAACCGAACGTAGGTGTTGTTGCTGTTCCTGACAGCAGAATTGACGCTCTTGCAGAGATGTATAACCCTGCAAAGATCACTCCCGCAGTCATTGAATTCGTTGACATCGCAGGTCTTGTAAAGGGTGCATCAAAGGGCGAAGGTCTCGGCAACAAGTTCCTCTCTCACATCCGTGAGGTTGATGCAATCATTCACGTTGTACGCTGCTTTGAAAATGATGATATCATCCACGTTGACGGAAGCG
Organism: Acutalibacteraceae bacterium; assembly: GCA_045648065.1. Lineage (GTDB taxonomy): Bacteria > Bacillota > Clostridia > Oscillospirales > Acutalibacteraceae > CAG-488. The sequence continues at coordinate 4,870 of JAZRNG010000185.1, forward strand.
TTGACCCCACAAGAGATATCGAAACGATCAATCTTGAGCTTATCTTCTCAGATATCGAGATGGTTGAGCGCCGTATCGACAGAACAGCAAAGGCTATGAAGGGTGACAAGAGTCTTGCAAAGGAATATGAATTTCTCAAAAGACTCAAAGAGCATCTTGAAGAAGGAAAATCTGCAAGAAGCATCGAATGTGATGATGACGAGAAAGCAGTCATTGCTGACACAGCACTTCTTACATCAAAGCCTGTTATCTACGCTTGTAATATGAGCGAGGATGACTTTGCAAATAACATTGAGTCAAATGTACGCTTCAACGCTGTCTGCGAAATCGCAAAAGCTGACGAGGCACAGGTGCTTCCTATATGTGCAGAGCTTGAAGCTGAGATAGCAAGTCTTGACAAGGAAGAAAAAGAGATGTTCCTCGCTGAGCTCGGAGTAGAAAAGGGCGGTCTCGACCTCCTCATTCAGAGAAGCTACGATCTCCTCGGTCTTATATCATACCTTACAGCAGGTACTCCCGAAGTAAGAGCATGGACTATCAAAAAAGGAACAAAAGCTCCTCAGGCTGCAGGTAAAATCCACTCTGACTTTGAAAAAGGCTTTATCCGTGCTGAGGTTATCAGCTTTGAAAACCTTATGGAAAACGGTTCACTCGCTGCAGCAAGAGAAAAAGGTCTTATCCGTTCAGAGGGTAAGGAATACGTAATGAAAGACGGTGACGTTGTTCACTTCCTTTTCAACGTTTAATAATTTTCAAGGAAACACTTAGCGGTGTTTCCTTTTTTGTTCTACAAATTCGGGGTTGTAGAGTAGAATATTCAATTAATATCGTAGGGGCGACCATCGTTCGTCCGCAAAAATTCTGCTTAATTCAACGGACGCGCAATGCGCGCCCCTACGAACACATAGTCAATTTGTGCAAAACTAAAGAACTCGACAACCCCCCAATTTTTCCACACAATTCACGGAAATTATTTTACATTTGACTAAATCCGTAAAAAATGGTATTATAAATTGATATATTGTGCAAATAAATTAAAAGGATGAGGAAAGTTGAGAAAAACTATTATCGAACCCAACGGCCGCAACTTTCAGTATTGGAAAGACATATGGAATTACCGTGAGCTCGCTTTCAACTTTGCAAAGCGTGACGTTACCGTACGTTACAAGCAGACCCGAATCGGTCTTGGCTGGGCAGTTATTGCACCGATTATCAATGTTTTTGTTATGACATTTATTTTCGGAAACCTTGCCGGTCTTGATTCTGACGGTTCTGCTCCTTATTACATAATGGTTTATGCAGGTACGATTCCGTGGGGTCTTTTTTCAAAAGGTGTTTCAACGGCTTCAAGCACTTTCATAACCAATGCGGCAATTATGAAAAAGGTTTATTATCCGAGAATTATCTCTCCGATAGGATCTGCCGTCGCTCACATTATCGACAGTACCATTTCAATGTGTGTGCTTGTCGTTATGATGCTCATTCAGGGTTATTTCCCCTCAGTCAGATTCCTTCTTTTCCCCGTTTTCTTCCTTCTCTGCCTTATCTTAGGCACATCGCTCGGTCTCTTCCTCTCTTCTTTTAATGTAAAGTGGCGTGACCTTGCACAAATTGTTCCTTTTGCACTTTCAATCGGTCAGTATCTTACTCCCGTTGCATATTCAATCAGCTCAATTCCCGAAAAACTCAGACTTTTATACTCAATAAATCCTGCAACAGGTGTCATCAATGCGTTCAAATGGTGTATTATCAAGGATATGCCGTTTGACTGGACATCTTTCCTGATTGCACTTGCATGGATTGCGATACTTCTTCCTCTCGGCATCCATCTTTTCAGAAAAACCGAACGCACATTTGTTGACATCGTCTGATCGGAGGGAACAAAATGAGTGAAAAACCTGTTGTTTTAAAAATAGAAAACGTTAAAAAACGTTACAGAATCAAACATATAGGCAAAAAGCCCGAAAGTAAATCTGAAAGAATCAAACTTGCCGTGAAGTCTTTTCTGAAGCCGAACAGCATCAAGGAAGATTTCTGGGCACTCAAAGGTGTTACCTTCAACGTTGAGCAGGGAGAAAAGGTCGGAATTATCGGCAAAAACGGAGCAGGTAAATCCACACTTCTTAAAATTATATCAAGAATCACCGAACCGACAGACGGAAGAATCGAAATGCTCGGCAAAATTTCTTCAATGCTTGAGGTCGGCACAGGCTTCAACATGGAGCTTACAGGCCGCGAAAATGTTTACCTCAATGGTGCAATTCTCGGTATGACAAAGGCAGAAATTGATGAAAAATTTGACGAAATACTCGAATTTTCTGAGGTCGGCAAATTCATTGACACTCCAGTAAAGCGTTATTCAAGCGGTATGTTTGTCCGTCTTGCTTTCGCTGTCGCTTCTCACCTTGAGCCGGACATCCTTCTCGTTGACGAGGTTCTTGCCGTCGGAGACACACGTTTCCAGAAAAAATGTATCGATAAAATGCTCAGCATCGCTGCAAGCGGTAAGACAATCCTTTTCGTAAGCCATCAGATGAATACTATCCGTCAGCTGTGTGACCGTGTTGTCGTTCTTCGTGAGGGTGAGGTTATCTTTGACGGTGACGTTGAAGAAGGAATCAGAATTTATAACAGCGAAGCTTATATGGAAAAG
>JAZRNG010000186.1:0-7786 GCA_045648065.1 Acutalibacteraceae bacterium
TGGATAGGTCGTCGTAGATGATCAGCACGTCCTTGCCCTGCTCGCGGAAATACTCCGCCATAGCACAACCCGCATAGGGGGCGATATACTGCAGGGGGGCACTCTCGCTGGCGGAGGCGGATACAATAATGGAATATTCCATGGCACCCGCCTGCTGTAATTCGTTGGCGATCTGCACCACGGCGGTGGACTTCTGTCCGATGGCGACGTAGATACAGATAACGCCGGTATCTTTCTGATTGATGATTGTATCGATGGCGATTTCTGTCTTACCTGTCTGACGGTCACCGATGATAAGCTCACGCTGACCGCGTCCTATGGGAATCATACTGTCGATAGCCTTGATACCTGTCTGAAGGGGAACACTTACGCTTTCACGCTCGATGATTCCGGGTGCTTCAGATTCAAGAGGACGGGTGCCACTGTATTCAACGGGGCCTTTACCGTCGATAGGTTCACCGAGAGCATTGACTACTCTGCCGAGAAGAGCCTCTCCGACAGGAACTGAAAGAACCTTGCCTGTTCTGTGAACGGTTGAACCTTCACGGATATCGTTTTTATCGGAAAGAACTGCGACTGAAACTGTTTCTTCCTCAAGGTTCTGTGCAACGCCGAAGCTGCCGCCTTCAAACTCAAGCAGCTCGTTTGCCATACAGTTGCGAAGTCCGTAAACACGGGCGATACCGTCACCGACAAGGATAACCTTGCCTGTTTCTGTCATATCGATCTTCGCCTTGTAATTTTTAATCTGATTTTTAATTATATTACTGATTTCTTCAGGTCTGTTCATCCGATAATCACATCCTTAACTTCGCTGAGGCGGTGTCTGATGCTTCCGTCAAAGGTTTTGCCTTCGACCTCAATCCTGATGCCGCCGATTAAAGATTTATCAATAATGTAAACTGCCTCAACGTCCTTGCCTGTTACTTTTGAGAGCTTGAGACAAATTTTCTGCTTCTGCTCGTCATCAAGGGGGACGGCCGAATAAATCTCGGCAACAGTCTTTGAGGAAAGCTCCATAGCGAACTTTCCGTATTCTTCAATACATTCCGAAAGTGTGCGGATTCTTCCGTTTTCACAAAGGATTTTAAGGAAAGAAACCACATTTTCAGGGAAGCTTTCTCCGAAAGCTTCGTCGATAGCCTGTATTCTTTCGGGCAGGGAGATGGCAGGGGAGCAGAGAAAATCGATGTATTCGGGATTTTCTTCAACTACACCTTTTACCGTGCCGAGTGCATCCGAATATTCTTCTACAGCACCTTCCTCGACTGCCAGAGTAAAGAGCGCTTCGGCGTACTCACGTTCAGTCTGCATCATTCTCATCACCTATGCTTTCGATAAATGAATCAATGAAATGCTTATGGTCGTCAGCAGAAACTTCACGTTCAAGCATTTTTTCGGTAAGAAGGGATGAAACCTCAACGATTTCCTTCTTAATGCCGTCCTCAGCCTTTTTACGTTCGAGGATTGCATCGTTTTCTGCCTGACGCACAATGCCGTCAGCCTTCTGCTTTGCCTGTGCGAGAATTTCTTTTTCGCGTTCGTTGGCGATGCTGACTGCGTTTTTGATCACAGTATCAGCCTCATCCTTTGCACCACGAAGTTTTTCTTCGTATTCAGTCTGAGCAGAAAGAGCCTTTTCCTTAGCCTCTGATGCAGCATCGTAGTCACTCTGAATCGTATTCTGACGCTGTTCGAGCATTTTTTTGACAGGCTTATATAAAAATTTTTTAACCATCAGAAACAGCAGAACGAGATTTGCCAGAGAAGCAAGTATCTGCCATATATTGACGGAAATAACGTCTAAACTTTGCATAAGTTTTCACTCCGATAATTCGGTTAAAATTAAAGAGCCTTGATTGTTTCGACAAGGATGTCTACGAGAAGGTTAGGTGCAACGAAGATGAGAAGGATTGCGATAACAAGAGCATAAAGACCTGTTGTCTCAGCGACAGCACAACCCATGAGCATTGTCGTTGTAACAGCACCCTTGCTTTCGGGCTGACGGCCGATAGCTTCACAAGCTTTTGCGACAGCGTTACCTTCACCGATACCGGGGCCGATACCTGCGATCATTGCCATACCTGCGCCTAAAGCACAGCAACCTAAAATGATACCAATTGCGAGTTCCATATTTTTTCCTCCGTTTTAAAATATAGTTTAGTTTTTATTTTTAGCACGTTTACGTGCTTTTCGCTTTTCGTATTCTTCAGCAGGGAAGCCGCCTGCGATGTAGAGCATTGTAAGCATCGCAAAGATGAAAGCCTGAAGCAAACCGCTGAAGACGTCGAGATAAATTGAAAGAACAGCAGGTATACCTACCTGAAGGAGAGGCATATCTGCGAGAAAACCCGGAAGCCAGCTGAGAAGACTTGCGGAAAGTCCTGCAAGAGCAGAACATAAAAGAGCAGAGATTACCGAGCCTGAAAGCACGTTACCGTAATGACGGAATGCCATTGAGATAGGAGTTGCGATTTCACCGATAACGTTAAGCGGTGCGAGAAAGGCAACGGGCTCTGTGAAACCTTTGAGATAGTAAAGCGGTCCGCATTTCATCTTATAGTAAGTGATAAGTATGAAAACGAGTATCGCCCAACCTGCGACTATATTGATGTCAGAAGTAGGTGGGAAAAGACCGAAAAGTGAAAGAAGACTTGATACACCTGAAAGAGCCATGATTGCGATGATGAAAGGTGAGTAGGCTTTGAAGTAGCTGCCCATGTTCTCATTGACGAGATTGTCGACCTTTTCAACAATCAGTTCTGCAAAATGCTGTCTTTTAAGTTCAATCTTTTCGCTGATGCCGTGAGTGATGAAAAGGCAGAAGAAGAAAATCACGGTGAGAGCGATTGCCGAATTCACCTGTGATTCAGTGATCAGAAAGTTCTGCAAAGGCATCGGAATTTCAAAGAATATCTTTGCACCCGTGATAGTGATACCTTCCGTAGGAGGGTCAGTAAGTACCTGCAGGACTATTCCGAAAACGATCGGCAGTATCATCATCGCGATGTACAACGTATCAACGATTTTAAATCTGAGGCTTTTCGTATTCAATTATTATCACCTCTTATATTATTGTATCTGAATTTATTTTTTAACAAACAATGACCGTGCCGCAACAGCAATACGGGGGAAGATGAGCGGAATCACTACTGTTATGAGATTGAAACAGGGGACAAGGTGACCCACAAGTGCGATCACAAAAAGCAGCAGTAAACGAAGAGACTGCGAAAGCTTCATAAGCTTTTTGGCATCATCTTCAGACTTGTTGAGAGCAGACTGTACCGTAAGTCCCATTACAAAGAAGTTACCTACAGCACCTGCGAGTCCGAGCAGATTGCCCAGAAGCACGGTGTAGTCCCATTTCCCTATGATGAGAAATACAGACTGCATAAGCATACTGAAAATAAACGTAAAAAGGAAAATATAGCCTGTTTCCTTTAAAACTGTAGAGTCGATTTTTTTCATATGTGTTCATACCTTTTGATAAACGAATTCAAACTATATTATAACACAAATTTTTACAACATCAAGATAATTATTTTAAAGATTTTTTGATTTATTCAAAATTTTAAATTATAGGTTTAATATTTACTTTAGGGAAAATATTTGGTATAATTATCAGAAAGAATTACGGAGTATTTTATGAATATCAAGCATAGAAAATTATTACCTCAGGACAACACAGCTATGGCGGAGCTGATACGTGGCAATCTCAAAGCAAACGGTCTCGATATCCCGGGAACGGTTTATTTCGATGAGATAATATATCATCTTACGGATTTCTATGACGAAATACCTGAAAAACGGGTTTATTTTGTGCTGACAGATGACGAAGAAAGAGTCCTTGGCGGGATAGGACTTGCTGAGTTTCCCGATATTGAGGGCTGTGCAGAGCTGCAGAAGCTTTACCTTTCCGATGAGGTCAAAGGTCAGGGACTGGGATATTTTCTGATTGACCTGCTTGAAAAAGAGGCATTGAAAATGGGTTACAGTAAGATGTACCTTGAAACCCATACAAACCTTAAGACAGCCATACATGTGTATGAAAAAGCAGGATATTCCGAAATCCCTCGTCCCGAAAGTGTTATGCATGGTACGATGAATAAGTTTTATATTAAAAACCTTTAAAGGAGTTTTGACATGAGTAAAGAATTACCGAGGACCTACGTTCCTTTCAAAGATTGGAAGGAACCTTCAAAGCAGATTGAATATACGGAGGAGACACCGCTTCTCTCTCCTGAAGGAAAGCTCCTTGCAAAGGGTTGGGCAAGACACAATTGTTTTACATATAACCGTGACCATGTAAAAAAAGGAATTATGAGCCGCAAGGAGTGGGATTTCTACACCATCACGGACGATAAGGTGCAGATTCTCGTAAGCTTTGCGAATATTACTGTAGGCGGTTACGTAAGTGCTAAACTCACAGATCTTAAGACAGGTGAGGTCATCGTTGATGCGATGCAGTATTTCCTCGGATCAAACAAGCACGTACCGCCCGGAAAAGGCGATGTGCCTAACAGATACAAGGATAAAATCGGCAAAGCAGAGTTTGACTTTGATACAAGAGAAACCGAACGTATTCTTAAATTCAGAAAAATGCATAAGGGTAAGCTGGTTGACGTAAGCATTCAGATGGATATTCTTCCCGATTCCGAAAATATCACGACGGTACTGCCTTTTGATGAAGATGATACGAAGTATTTTATGACCACAAAGCAGATGTGTATGCCATGTGAAGGTACATTCAGATACGGTGACTATGTCTATGAAGTGTCAAAGGATACAGCTTTCTGTGCCATGGACTGGGGACGTGTCAATACAGTTCATAAGATGGTTTGGTACTGGGGAAGCGGTTCGTTGTATCACTATGATGAAAAAGGAGATAAACATCTTCTTGGCTTCGAAATCACGTGGGCTATAGGAAATGAAAGTTACGCTACGGAAACTGCAATTTTCTATGATGGAAAAGCACATAAATTCGGTGCTGTGGATGTCGAAAAATTCCCGAAAGACAGGTTTATGGAGGAATGGAAGTTTGTTTCTGAAGACGGTAGATTCAATATGACGATGAAACCTACACTCGATAACCACAGCGACGTAGATTTCAAAGTCGGCAGAATGAACTGCCATCAGATTTACGGTATATGGAACGGCGATGTTACACTTGATGACGGCACGAAGCTTGAGATAAAAGACCTTCTTGCTTTTTGTGAATACGTAGAAAACAGATGGTAAAAACAATGAGAACGATGTATCCGTACATCGTTCTTTTTTATGGTGCAACCGAAAGAGAGTAAACTGTTTTTTGTATCAAATACTTGATTTAGAATATTTGGTTTGATATAATCTAAGTGTACATTTTGCAAATGTGTTTATAGCAGAGTTTTAACAATATTCCATTTACAGGAGGATCTTTTATGGCTTTTTTTGATGATCTCGAAAAAGCATTTAATAATGCGGGTCAGAAAACTAAAAATATGGCTGATGCAGCAAAGCTCAATTCTGTTATTGCAGAAGAAGAGAGAAAGTTAAACTCTTTGTATGCTCAGATAGGACAGCTCTACGTTCAGAGACACAAGGATGATTACGAAGAGATTTTCTCTAATTTATTCCGTGAGCACACTGAAACCAGCCAGAAGATCGATGATATGAAGAAAAAAGTCAGAGAGCTTAAGAATATAGTCAGCTGCCCGGGGTGTGGTGCTGATATGTCAGGCGATGCAGCTTTTTGCAGTCTTTGCGGATACTGCATACCACAGAAAGGGGTTATAAATCCTCAGGGACCGGAGAAGTGTGTATCCTGCGGTACTGTTATAGCTCCGAATATGAATTTCTGTTCAGTTTGCGGTGCGTCTAAGCCTCAGCCGACACCTCAGCCTGTTTCTGCGGTTTGTAAAAATTGCAATGCTCCGTTAGAGTCGGGTTCAGCTTTCTGCGTTAGCTGCGGAACACCTGTTTCAAACCCTGAATCTGTGGAAGTGCCCGCTCAGACCCCCGTTGCCGAATCTGCACCTGAGGCAGAGAAAATCATCTGTCCGAACTGCGGAGCGGCTCTTGACGATGAATCGGTATTCTGTGTAGAGTGCGGTACAAAAGTCAGATAATTTTGATTTCCGGATCCGCACAGGGTCCGGATTTGCGTTTTAATAAGGAGTGTTTTTATGAAGACTTCGACTGAAATATGCTCATCAGGACGTATAGTCGGTGAAGAAAAAGCTGTCGAACTTATCGCAAAAGCCGGGTTTGATGCATGGGATTTTTCGATGTTTGATATGTGCAATTACGACTGGAGAAGAGGGGTGCTTCTTGAAAATGATCATCCTCTCGCAGGAGATAATTACCTTGCGTTTGCACGAAAATTAAAGCAGATCGGACTTGATAACGGTATCGTGTGCAATCAGTCACACGCTCCGTTTCCTACGTGTTGTGCGGAGATCCGTTCTTATTACAAGAGATGTCTTGAATGTACGGCAGAGGCGGGCGGACAGATATGCATAATCCATCCCGACAACCGTAAGTCTGCTGAAGAAAATGCAGAAATCTATAACGAGCTTCTTCCTTTTGCAAAGGAATGCGGTGTTAAAATCGCTACTGAAAATATGTGGGGCTGGGATGACGAAAAGGATGAAAGTTGTTTTGCAGCGTGTGCAACAGGGGAGGATTTCGTAAAACACATCGACCTTGTCAATGACAGTTTTCTTGTCGCTTGTCTTGATATAGGTCACGCTGAAATGAGAGGATCAGGAAACGGTGCGGCAAATATGATCCGCACTCTCGGCACACGGCTTCAGGCTCTTCACATTCACGACAATGACAGGTGGCACGACTCACATCAGATACCGTTTTCTATGGATATCGATTTTGTTTCAGTTGTAAAGGCACTCAAAGAGATAGATTATAACGGATATTTAACTCTCGAAGCTGACCGATATCTCGAAGAGTATGCTCCCGAAGATGTTTTTGCAGGACTTAAGGATCTCTCAGCAAGTGCAAGAAAACTTGCTGTTATATTTGAAAACGAGGTGTAAAAGTATGAACGCTGAAGAAAAAACCAAGAAAGAAAAAAAGAGTAAAAAAGAAAGAGAAGAAAAAGAGCAGCTCGAAGATACAGAGCAGAAGGTGAAGCTTAAAAGCTCAACCTTTGCAAAGGCTATAGGCGGTTTGTTCTGCTTTGCAATCATTTTTATCGAAGATGTCTTTTTTGATAATTTACCCGTAGCAGGCTGTGCGGCATTCAGCATATTTTTTGCTATGGCGGCGGCAGAGTCTATATACAGGTTTATGTTTATGAAGAAAACGTTTGACATCGTCAAGGGTGTAGCTTTTGCAATTTTCTGTATCGCTTTTATCATCAGCTTTGTTGTCCTTCTGATAAAACAGGCAATAGCTTAAAGAAAAAACGAGAACATAAGGTGTTATATCATCACAAAAAACGACGGCAGATTTTACTCTGCCGTCGTTAAGTTTATATTATCTTTACTTCATTATTCAAGTGGGATGTAGCTCCATTTGCATAAACGTGGATCGGGTTTCTGCGATATTTTTTATTACAATGATTAAAACTTGAGATGTCATACTGAACGAAGCGAAGGATCTTGAAAAAAGGAAAAGATTATCAGAATGACACTATCAAAAGATACGGATAAATTTGGGTTTGTCGGGGTGATAGATTTTGCACAAATTGACTATGTGTTCGTAGGGGCGCGCATTGCGCGTCCGTTGAATTAAGCAGAATTTTTGCGGACGACCGATGGTCGCCCCTACGATATTAATTGAATATTCT
>JAZRNG010000187.1:0-8703 GCA_045648065.1 Acutalibacteraceae bacterium
TGATACTGAGGTGCCTGCTGATACTGAGGTGGCTGCTGATACTGAGGTGGCTGCTGATACTGAGGTGGCTGCTGATACTGGGGCGGCTGCTGATACCGGGGTGGCTGCTGTGTGGAATCCTGCTGGTAGGACATCTGACTGTAAAGAACCTCCGTTTTGTCATCGGATGCATATTGATTGGTGGCTCCGCACTCAGGACAGAAACCCGGGTCGCCTTCGTACGCTTTGCCACAACTTGTACAATAGTTCATAATACTTCCTCCTTTTATAACTGAGACAATTATAGTTATAATCAATCTTTTTGTCAATAGATGATGGATTTTGTCGTTTTATGAGATAAAAGTAAAACCCGTAAGCTCAGGATAGAACCTACGGATTTTTATTCGTAATTATTATAAGCCGTATGCCATCGCACCGCCAAGTATGACTACGTAAATAAGAATATAACCAATAGTGATAACCACACTTAATACTGCATTAACGATGACGCTGATAAGAGCACCTTTACCGCAGCTCTTTGCTTTAAGCGGAGTTTTGTCCTTCCAGATAATGTAAAGGATAAGTCCGATCATGGGGAAGAAGAAGCTGAGGATAGCGAATCCTGTGTTAGGAGCATCGACTTCTACAGGAGGCTGATAAGTCTGGTATGGTGGCTGCTGATAGGGTGGTTGCTGATAGGGCGGCTGCTGATAGGGCGGCTGCTGATAAGGCGGCTGCTGATAAGGCGGCTGCTGATAGGGTGGCTGCTGATAGGGCGGCTGCTGATAAGGCGGTTGCTGATAAGTAGCTGCACATTCCGGACAGTATCCGGGAGCACCATCGTATTCTCGGCCACAACGTGTACAATAGTTCATAATACTTCCTCCTTCTAACAATTGATATAATTATAGTGATAATAGGCACTTTTGTCAATAGATGACGGCTTTTGCTATTTTATGGGATAAAATAAAATCCGTAAGTTCAGGATAAAACTTACGGATTTTTATATGTAATTAATACATTCCAAGTTCAAGTGCAAACAAACCGCCAAGCATAACAACATAAATTATGACGGCAACTACACTTGAAACGATATCAACGATGACTCTGATAAGAGCACCTTTACCACAGCTTTTAGCCTTAAGCGGAGTTTTATCTTTCCAGACAAGGAAAAGAATAAGTCCGACAATGGGGATGAAGAAGCTGAGGATTGCGAATCCTATGTTCGGTGCATCTACTTCTGCGGGTGGATAAGGAGCCTGTACGTAAACATTCTGTACAGGAGGCTGCTGATACGGAGGCGCCTGCTGATACTGGGGAGCCTGCTGATACATAGCTGCACATTCCGGACAGTATCCCGGAGCACCATCGTATTCTCGACCGCAATTCATACAATAGTTCATAATTTTTTCCTCCTTTTTAATTGTAATTAATTATAAATGCAAATGATAAAATTGTCAATAGTGGTATGTTTGTGTCATTTTTCGGTATTAAAGATAAGAACCGCAAGTTTCGGATGAAACCTGCGGTTCTCTTCTGTGAATTAATTAAAAATTAAAATCCACCTGCAATCAGCATCAAAACAACGAAGCCGATAGTAGAAAGAATAGAAAGAACTACACCTACAATGACACCGATGATAGCACCCTTAAGGCAGCTCTTAGCCTTGAGCGGAGTCTTATCCTTCCAAATGAAGAAAAGGATAAAGCCGACAAGCGGAACTAATACGCTGAGAATAGTGAATAATGTGTTCGGAGCGTCAACCTCTGCCGGAGCCTGATACTGGGGAGCCTGCTGATACTGAGGTGCCTGCTGCTGAGCAGCTGCTGTGCATTCGGGGCAGAAGTTTGATTCGCCTTCGAATTCTTTACCACAACGTGCGCAATACTTCATAGTTTTTTACCTCCTAAAAATAGATTAGATGTATTATAAATCTAATTGTAAGATTTGTCAACAAAAGAATTGATTTGTCAAGTTTTTTGAAAAAAATAAAGAAACCGTAAGTTCCGGATGAAACTTACGGTTTGATTTTGTGCCGACTGACTATTGATTAATAGTAGTAGTACATAGATGATGATGCTGCTGCACCGATAACTCCGACGACAACGGCACCGATAATAGCGATAACATTGACTACCACATAAACAATGATACCGATGATAGCACCCTTAAGGCAGCTCTTAGCCTTGAGCGGAGTCTTATCCTTCCAGACAAAGTAAAGGATAAAGCCGATGAGCGGGAAGAATGCACCGAGAACAGCAAATCCTGTGTTGGGAGCATCAACCTCTGCCGGGGTCTGATACTGAGGTGCCTGCTGATACTGAGGTGCCTGCTGCTGAGCAGCTGCTGTGCATTCGGGGCAGAAGTTTGATTCGCCTTCGAATTCTTTGCCACAACGTGCGCAATACTTCATAATTATTTTCCTCCTTAATAAATATCAATTTATATTATAGGTGTATTTTCAAAATTTGTCAATATATGTTTTTTCTGCTGTTTGACGAGTTGAAAATTTCCTTTTATAATGTTATACTTGCACTATAATCAGATGAAAATGATGTTTGTAGGTCTGATTTTACCTGAGGAGGTGAAATTGTGAAAAAGGTGCTTGTTTTTATTGAATCGCTTGACGGAGGAGGGGCTGAAGCTATACTCAGGAATACTGTTTCTGTTATCGACAAGGAAAAGTTTGACATTACAGTTGTGACAGAAACTGACAATGAACGTTACACTCAGGAAGTAAAGTCGCACGTCCGTCACCGCTCATTTACAAAAAGAAAAGGTTCGGCGATCAATGAATTTGTCAACAAAGCAATTATAAAATATTCACTTCTTGCTTCCGAAAAAGCCGTAAGAAATAACCTGATAAAGGGAGACTACGATATCGAAATAGCTTTCTGCGAGGGTTATGCGACGAAGGTAATCGGCAATTCCGGAAGAAAAAACTGCAAGAAAATTGCATGGGTGCATACTGATGTGATTAATCACCCGTGGAGCGAAGTGGTTCACTCAGGTGCTGAAAGCGAAAGAAAATGCTATGAAAATTTTGATGCAATAGTCTGCGTTTCTGAAACGATGAAAGAGTCTTTTGTCAAAAAATACGGAATGGCTGAAAAGGTGCACGTTGTTTATAATGTCATAAATGATGAGGAAACATTGGCAAAGGGTAATGAAAAGGTTGAACTTGATTTACCACGACCGATATTTTCGATGGCAGGTCGCCTGACGAAGGTGAAAGGATATGACCGTCTTGTCCGTGTCTGTGCAAAGCTTCGTGATGTGGGATATGACTTTTCCGTAGCAATTCTCGGCAAGGGCGAGGAAGAAGAAAATATTCAAAAATTAATCAGAGAAAACTCTCTCGAAGACAGAATAAAGCTTTTGGGGTTTCAGGAAAATCCGCACAAGTTTATAAAAAATTCCGATGTTTTTGTCTGCTCGTCATATGCCGAAGGCTACAGTACAGCTGTCAGCGAGGCTGTGATTCTCGGTGTACCTGTTGTTACTACGGAATGTTCGGGAATGAGAGAAATCTTCGGTGACGAGGAATGCGGCATCATTTGCGAAAACAGCGATGAGAAACTTTTTGAAGCGATGAAAAAAGTTCTCGATGAGCCGTCACTTCTTGAAAAATTCAAAGAAGCAGAGAAAAAAAGAGCAGACTCTTTCTCAAAGGTTTCACGTATCAGAGCCTTGGAGCAATTTATTGAAAATGTATAAACCGAGCTGTTGCTGTTTACACGGTGACAGCTCTTTTTTCTGCAAAAGTCATTGACTGAAATTGATTGTATATTGTATAATAACCGTATATGCACAAGAGGAGGTTCAATAATGTTCAGAGAGATCAAATCTTTTGTCCTGCACAATACTTTCAAAGCGTTCATTTCTGCTGAAACTGCAGTCAAAAAAATGGGTGGCGGAAAGCTTGTGAGCAATATTTTCGATGTTGAGCCGAAGTACGTCGGCAGCAGCGTCAGAATACTCAAAGAAACTGATGACACCACATACATCGCAAAGTATGATGCAAAGGGCAGAATTGATAATAAAAATTTCAAAATTATGGTCACAACTGACCTGCATTTATGGGATAAGAAGGATCTCATAGATAAGTCGCTTGATTTACTTGCACGTCATATTGCAGCTGAAAAGCCTGACCTTCTTCTTATCACGGGAGATGCAATCCTGACGGAGTATCAGCAGCTTGACTGCATTCAGTTCGGAAGATTTATGGAAAAAATGGGCGTATACTGGGCATACTGCTTCGGCAATCACGAGGCAAGAGCAGAAAAAGAATTCCATAAGTATTTTATGCTTAAGAATATCGAGAGCTTCCCGCACTGTCTTTCAAAATTCGGTGACCCTGAGCTTTTCGGCTACGGAAACTTCAAGATAAACATTATGAATTCCGACAACACGATCAGGCAGAGTATCTTTATGTTTGACTCAGGCCGTGATGCAATACCTGAGCATTGCGAGGCTCACGGTGTTCCGACTGATCTTCGGGGTTATGATTTCATTAAGCAGGGTCAGATCGACTGGTACAAAAACAGTATAAAAGAGCTTGAGGCTGAGTACGGAAAGTTCAAGTCAATGGTGCTTATGCATATTCCTATCAAGGAGTATGAGGAGGTTGCAAAGCCTGACGGAAACGGAAACTACATCCCGACGGGTGAGGCAGAAATCCTCTTCGGCGAAATGCGTGAGGACGTCGGCTCGTCAGCTTATAACAGCGGTCTTTTCGATGTCATAAAGGAACTCGGCAGCACACACGCTGTCTTCTCCGGCCACGACCATCTCAACGATTTTTGTGCACTTTATAAGGGTGTTTACCTTGTTTATGCACAGTGCAGCGGATACAATACATACACAGCAGGTGAGAGATTCGGCTGGCCTGAAGAAAAATGGGTTCAGGGCGTTACGGTAGTTAACGTTGCAAAGGATGGCTCACTTACATTTAAACAAAGATTTAACAGAGATTACCTCTGAGAAAGGAAAGGTGCGAAGTGAAACCTTATATTTTAAAACCACACCTTACAAGAAAAATTACATTTATGAAAAAGGACGATGCACGTGTTCCGAAGGCTCTTTTTGAAACTGTGAACACAGCTCCCGACCTTAAGGGATTTCCGTATCCTCTTCCCTCAAAGAAGAGCGACTACACTTGTTTTGCTGAAGGCAACAACGGTGTAATGTGGTACGGTGCAACGACCGGTCTTACACGTTACGATGCAAAGGCTGAGCGTCCGGAAGACATCATTATGTTCTTCAGTGCTCACAAGCATCTTGACAACAACAATGTTGATGCTCTGCTTGCAGAGGGTGACAACGTATGGGTTCTCAACGGTGACAGCGTTTCTTACATTGAAATGATTATGCTCACCTGCGAAGAGCGTGGCGACCTTCTCAGAGAAGAGTCACACAAGTATGTTATGCGTCGCGGTATGATCTGCCATATGAACACAAAGGAGCCGAAGAAGATTGAAACAGCTCTCGGATACACAGCTTGTGACAATGACGGTACATTCACAGGCGACCACTTTGTTGGCGAGGTTTACAGATACGCTGTTCTTAAAAGAGAACTCGGCGAAGACCACCCGAAGACAATCGAAGCAAGAAAGTTTGCAACCCTCGCATCTGAGGCTATGCTTCTTCTTACATACATTCACGGCAGAGATGAAGGCTTTATAGCACGTTCATATCACGTAACAGGTGAGCCTCTTCCTAATGACGGTCATTTCTACCAGAGAAAGGGTAATGTTGCTGTATGCTGTGAAACATCCGAATCAAAGAGATCAGGCAGAATAGGTGAGGAAGTTCCCTGCGGATATCCTATCCCTGAGCGTCTTGCAAAGCTTTACCGTGATCTTGGTTATACAGATGACGACGTAGCTTATAAGGCAGACACAAGTAGTGACGAGGTTACAAACCACTTCCTCCACTACCGTATTGCACACGATATCCTTGGTGAAGGTGATCCCGAGCTTGATGAGCTTATCAAGGATTCCTGCCGCAGAACAATGACTCACATCATTAACGGTAAGTTTGAATTCCTTGAGCATTCTGGTAAGCCGACAACGTGGGCAAAGTGGAGTAAGCGTTACTTTGCGACAGCAGGTTCAGGCTACGTTGACGCTCCTCTTAATTCAGCTGAACTTCTTATGTACCTTAAGGTTACAATGCACGTAACAGGTGAAGAGGGTATCTGGAAGGAAACTTACGATGCACTAATCGCTGACGGATATGCAGAGCTTACAACAAAGCACTTTGACCGTTTCTTCCAGGGTGCGATTGGCTGCGGTGCTTCTCCGGAAGAGGATCTTATGTACGGTGACAATTTACTTTCGCTTGCTACATTCTGGATGCTTTGTACTCTCGAGGAGGACGAGGAGCTTCTTGCAACTTACCGTAAATCATTCAAGACATGGTCAGGTACACTTCTTCGTGAGGTACAGCCCGGTTATGCATTCCCGATGCTTGCAGGATGTCCTGATATTGAGCTTGATTTTGAACGTATGGCAGACTGGTTCTACCGCCACGAGATTACAAGACTTGCAGCTCTCGTTAAGCTCGACCGTCACGATGTACCCGTAAAGAGACTTCGTCACGGTGTTGAAGATGTTGACAAGGAGATGTCAGTTCTTCTGATGCCTGATGAGCGTTCAACAGAAAAATTCGACAGAAACCCGTTCCAGTATCTCCCGTACAGTGACGCAAGAAACTCTCACTTTGAGGGTTGCTACCCGTACACATTTGCTTACTGGGTAGGCAGATACTACGGCTTTATTGCAGAGGAGGGACAGAAATGAGCAAGATTGCAGTATTAAATGAGTTCAGCATTGAAGCTGTAAGAGATGCACTTCAGAAGCTTGACGATTTCAAAAAACTTATAGTTAACGGTCTTACAGCGTTTGAACTGAACGAGCTTGAAAAAATCGATCCCGTTCTTTTTGAAGCTGTTGCAAAGCAGATCAGGAGAGAAAGATGGTATCCGTCAGTAGGTATGTGGATGTACGATGACGGTGATATGTCAGAGGAAAAGCTCATCCGTAATGTGCTTTATTCAACGACATATTTCAAAGAGAAATTTGACAAGGAATATAAAGTTTTCCAGGGTGCAAAGATTTATAACGATGCTTTCGCTCAGGTAATTTATGCGGCTAACTTTGATGCTTGTGTTCTCGACAGCGAGAGTGAGACATATTGGCTCGATAATGCAGCTTACACAAGAACACTTATTTATTCCGACCTTGAAAAAGTTGATATCAACGATATTGACGATGATTTCATAAAGGCAAACGATTTTGAATCCGTTGAAGACGAAGTGATGGCAGTTTATCAGGGCGAACTCGACTTGAAGAGCGTTAAGCAGCCGGTTTATCAAGGAAATGCAACTGATGCTGAAAAGAAGCTTCTTGAAGCAGAAGCGATCTGCGTTCAGGAAGGCAGAAAGGCTCAGGAAGAAATTCAGAACTGCTGGATTTCACTTTTCATGGGCGAGGATGAAGTTGCGGTTGACGTAGCAGAAACAATCATCGGCGACAGCAAGGTTGACTATGATTTTATCAAGTTCAACAGCGATGAAGTTAAGGTTGTTGAACTCAAGTATACTGAGGATGCAACAGGCGATGTTATTATCCGCCTTAAGGAAACAGCAGGTAAGGAAAAAGCTCTCACAGTAATGTGTGACGCAATCGATGCAGGTTTCCGTGCAGAGATTCTTCCCTACGAGCTTCAGACATTCCGTGTGAATGCAGAAGGTTTCGTTGAAGAGACACCGATAAGCGAATAAAAAAGAAAACCTACGAAGCGTAAACTTCGTAGGTTATTTTTATACTATAGTGCCGCCACCGACGACTATGTCGCCATCGTAGAAGACAACTGCCTGTCCTGAGGCAATAGCTCTCTGAGGCTCGTCGAAAACTACGCTGACATCTCCGTTTGGGAGAGGGGATATCGTCGCATCGGTTTCTTTTTGCTTGTAGCGTACTTTTGCTCTGACTCTCATAGGCTCTGTCAGCTTTTCGACAGAAATGAAGTTGACGTCTGTTGCCGTGAGAGTTGAAGAGAAAAGATCATCGTTTGAGCCGAGAACGACCTCGTTCGTCTCAAGGTTTTTACCGACTACATAGTACGGTGCCTTTGCGGCAATTCCGAGACCTTTGCGCTGACCGATGGTGTAATTGATAATGCCCTTGTGCTGAGCGATGACGTTTCCCTCAAGGTCGACAAAGTTACCGTTTTCAAACTTGAAACCGCACCAGTCTTCAATGAATTTAGCGTAATCACCGTCGGGTACAAAACAGATATCCTGACTGTCGGGCTTGTCAAAGTTGATGAAGCCCTGATCTTCGGCAATTTTTCTTGCTTCATCCTTGCTCATTGAGCCAAGGGGAAAAAGAACGTGACTGAGCTGTTCCTGCGAAAGAGAATAGAGTACATAGCTCTGATCCTTTGCTTCATCGGCTGCTTTTCTGAGGATGTAGCGACCCGTATCTTCGTTGTATTCAACTATTGCATAGTGTCCCGTAACGACGTAATCAAAACCAAGTTTGACAGCCTTCCTGATAAGAGTATCAAACTTAATATATCTGTTACAGTCTATGCAGGGATTAGGCGTCCTTGCATTGCGGTAGGCATCGACAAAGCGAGAGATCACACTTTCTTTGAAATCTTCGGAGTAGTTGTATATGTGAAAAGGCATTCCGAGCTTTTCAGCAACACTTCTTG
>JAZRNG010000188.1:0-15246 GCA_045648065.1 Acutalibacteraceae bacterium
TAAAGGTCTTGCCGATACAGCTCTTCGTACAGCTGACTCAGGTTACCTTACACGTCGTCTTGTTGACGTTTCACAGGAATGTATCATCCATGATGAAGATTGCGGTTGCGATGAGGGTATCGAAGTTTACGATATCTTCCACGGCAACAGAAAGATCGTTGATCTCTCAGAGCGTCTTACAGGACGTTATCTCCTCAACGATTATATAGATGAAGATACAGGCGAAGTCATCATGACTAAGGATAAGATGATGACTGACGTAGAAGCAAAGATCGTTGCTGATCACGCTAAGGCTAAGCTTCAGGCAAAGGTTGAAGCAGGTGAGGCAGATGAGACAGCAGTTGCTTCAGTTGTTATCCGTTCACTCCTTACTTGTAAGGCAGAGCACGGCGTATGTATCAAGTGCTACGGTTCAAACCTTGCAACAGGTGAACCCGTAACAGTAGGTGAGGCTGTAGGTATCATCGCTGCTCAGTCTATCGGTGAACCCGGTACACAGCTTACGATGAGAACGTTCCATACCGGTGGTGCCAAGGACGCAGGCGATATCACACAGGGTCTTCCGCGTATCGAAGAGCTCTTCGAAGCAAGAAAACCTAAGTCACTTGCTATCCTTTCAGAGATTTCAGGTACAGTTTCATTCGAAGAGATCAAGAAGAGCCGTCACGTTGTTATCACTGACAGCGAAAACGGTGAATCAAAGGCATATCTTATTCCTTACGGCTTCCGTGAGATCGTTAAGGAAGGTGACAAGGTTACAAAGGGACAGGCACTTACAGACGGTGCTCCGAACCCGCACGATATCCTTGCTATCCGTGGTGTTGAGGCTGTTCATGACTACCTTATCCGTGAAGTTCAGAGAACATACCGTACACAGGGTGTTGATATCAATGATAAGCACATCGAGGTTATTGTACGTCAGATGATGCGTAAGGTTAAGATTGACGACGCAGGTGATACAAACTTCCTTCCGGGTTCAGTAGTCGAGAAGTATGAGTTCTACTCAGCTAATGATAAGATCAAGGCAGAGGCTGCAGCAGAGGGCAGAGAGCCGAACTGTGCAACCTGCATCCCGACTCTTATGGGTATTACAAAGGCTTCACTTGCAACAGAGTCGTTCCTTTCAGCAGCATCATTCCAGGAGACAACACGTGTTCTTACAGATGCAGCTATCAAGGGTAAGACTGATCCTCTTATGGGTCTTAAAGAAAACGTTATCATCGGTAAGCTTCTTCCGTCAGGTACAGGTATGAAGTGCTATTCTGAGGTTCAGCTCAGAAAGAAAGAGGACTCTCCGAACACAGTTATGGCAGACCTTCTTCCGATTGATTAATTAATATTTTTAAGCACTATGCTTCTTTTTGAGGCATAGTGCTTATTTTTTTTATTTGGTAATATTTACACAAAATTTTTTCGCGTTATTTTGCAAAAAATACATATTTTTTATTGACATTTACTCATGCAAAGATTATAATATGGATGTAAATGGAGTAAATGTCATTAAAACTGATACGAAATGGAGGGATTTTGATGCAGGATGTAAAGAATATGCACTTTAACGGCGAGTATTTTCATTCTATAGACTCGAACAATCGTGTAATTATGCCTGCTAAGATCAAAGATGCCCTCTATGGTCAGTCTTTCACTATTTACCACAAGCCGAACGAGAAATGTCTGCGACTTTATGTCACTTCCGAGTGGGATGATATGGTGTATAAGATCGCCTATGTTGATGACGGGGTCGACAGAACAGATCTTCAGAGACATTTTTCAATCAATTCAAAGGTTTATGACCTCGACGCACAGGGTAGATTCGTTTTACCTGCAAAGTTTGTTGAGGCGGCTAACCTGAAGAAAGAGATCGTTACAATCGGCATCGGTCCTCGTGCTGAAATCTGGGACAAGGAAGAATACGAGCAGCAGCTTGCTAAGGATAAGGTTGTTGACGTTGTATTGCCGTTCTGATGTCAGATTTTAAGCATATTCCCGTTTTATTTTATGAAACTGTTGATGCTCTTAACGTAAAACCGGACGGAATTTATGTTGATTGCACAGCAGGGGGCGGAGGTCACAGTGCTGCAGTCGCAGAAAAGCTGACTACAGGCAGGTTGATATCTATCGATCAGGATCCCGAAGCTATTGAGGTTCTTACAAAAAGGTTTGAAAACAACCCGAATGTGGTCGTCGTTCATGACAATTTTGTCAATATCAAATCAGTTCTCAGCAACCTTGGCATCATTGGTGTCGACGGTGTGATGGCGGATTTGGGCGTTAGTTCCCATCAACTCGACACCGATGCCAGAGGGTTTTCTTTTCATAAAGACGCACCGCTTGATATGCGAATGTCGATGTCAGGTGTAAGTGCGGCAGATATAGTAAATTCTGCTTCAGAGGCAGAGTTGAAAAGGATAATTTATACATACGGAGAGGAAAAATTCGCTCCGTCTATCGCCAGAAACATAGTAAAAGCAAGACAGATTAAACCGATTGAAACTACGTTTGAATTGGTGGATATTATAAAAGCTTCAATGCCCATGAAAGCAAAACGTGACGGTCACCCGGCAAGAAAAACGTTCCAGGCATTGAGAATTGAAGTAAATCAGGAGCTTACGAAGCTTGAAAAAGCACTTGATGATATGTTTGAAGTGCTGAATCCTTCAGGCAGACTTGCTATCATAACTTTCCACTCTCTTGAGGACAGAATGGTTAAAAAACGCTTCAATACATTCTGTGAAGGCTGTACCTGCCCACCGCAGTTTCCGGTGTGTGTGTGTGGAAAGACGCCAAAGGGGAAATTACCGTTCAAGTCAAAGGCTCCGTCAGTAAATGAAGTGGATGAAAACTTCAGAGCGCACAGTGCACGTCTTCGTGCTGTTGAAAAGCTCTGAGTTTATATATCAGTTGATCAGGAAAGGAGATTACGGCTATGACAAACAATGAAACAGCAGCACTCGACCTTGATTTGTTTGATGTGCAGAAAAATGCATATGTGCCGCAGGAAATACCCAAAAAGAGAATACAGAAGCCGAAGCTCCTTGAACCTAAACCGGTCAGCAGAGCACAGATCGCACATGAGTCACGAGAGAGCACAAAAATGGCTATCAGAGCGTGTGCGTTTGCGTTGGCAATGTTTCTTACTATCGGTGCAATAATTTTTTGTCAGGTTGAGCTTACAAATCTTCAGATTGAGCTTACAGCAAAGCAAAATGAATTGAGTGTTCTTGAGAGTGAGAATGTTTCTCTTAAGATGAAGTACAACTCAATGATGTCAATAGATAAAGTTGAGGAATATGCACAGTCAGAACTCGGAATGGTCAAGAGGGACAGCTATCAGATTGATTACTTTGACATTTCAGGTGAGAGCGGTGCACAGTTGACTCAGTAATTACAGGTGTATGATGTATAGTACAAGGTGTTACGGACATATCATTATATGACAGTAAAAAGGGCGGATTTTTATCCGCCCTTAGAGTGATTTTATAGAGATAATTTACATTAGTGCGAAGGGAAGGCATTTGTGTTGAAAAATCAACTTAAAATAAAGAAAACAAGTTTTTTGAAGCCTCGTAAGATTATCACAAAAGGTGTCAAATCCAGAATCTGGGGAGTGCTTGCCGGCTTTCTTGCTTTTGGTCTGATATTCCCGTTTATAGGACTTGGCAAAGCACAGATAACTCAGGCTGATATGTTCAAGCATATGGCTCAGCAGCAACAGCTTAACGATATGGTTGTCCCGGCTAACAGGGGTGTTATTTACGACAGGAATATGACTGTTCTCGCTCAGAGTGCATCGGCGTGGAAGATCACGATGAATCCTGCAGAATTACAGAATTTCCCCGAAGCGGCAAAGGATATCGTGTTTGATACCATGTCTGAAATTCTTGGCATTGAGCGTGAAACTATCGAAGAAAAGGCGACTAAAACGGGTTATAACAACCTCACACTTCAGAACAAGGTAGAAAAAGACATCAGAGATAAAGTTCTCGCTTTTCTTGAAACTTCATACAACTCAGGTGTCAAAGGAGATAAAACGTATTATTACTCAAGAGTAATCAGCGTAGAGGATGACGTTAAGAGATACTATCCGTATTCGACTCTCGCTTCTCAGATTCTTGGTTGTGTTGGTACTGATAACATCGGCCTTTCGGGACTTGAATCGAAGTATAACAGCCTGCTTACGGGAATTGACGGAAGACTCATTTCTACCAAAGCTAATAATTCGGTCATGGACAGTATAGCTTATCAGACTCTTTACGAGCCTACTCAGGGAACGAGCCTTGTGCTTACTGTAGACGAAACAATCCAACGTTACCTTGAAGAAGCTCTTTATGAGTGCTATCAGACGAGTAACTGTAAGTCTTGTACAGGTATTGTTATGGATGTCGACACAGGAGCGATTCTTGCTATGTCCACTCAGGCCTCATTCGACTCTAATGATCCTTACACTATTTACGATCAGCGAACTATAGACAATATCACGCTGATTGAAGATGAGACTGAGCGTAAAAAGGCATACAGTCAGGCGATGTATCAGCAGTGGAGAAACAGAGCTGTCAGTGATATTTATGACCCGGGTTCAGTCTTCAAAGTAATAACTATGGCTGCAGGTCTTGAGGAAAATGTCGTTGAATATGATGAAACGTTTAATTGCGGAGGCAGCCTGACAGTACTCGACAGACGTTATTACTGTCATAATCATTCTGGTCACGGTGTTCAGACTCTTACTCAGGGTCTTATGAATTCTTGCAACCCCTATTTTATCACAATAGGTCAGAGACTCGGTGTGGATACCTTCTACAAATATTTCGAGGCTTTCGGATTTACCGAGAAAACAGGAATTGACCTCGGTGCAGAGGTCCTTCCCAAAGCAGGTATAAACTATCACTCTCGTGAAAGTATGACAGGTGTTAACCTTGCAAGTTCATCCTTCGGTCAGTCTTTCCAGTCTTCTCCGATTCAGGTGCTTAATGCGATTAATGCCTGTGTTAATGACGGCAAACTTATGCAGCCGTATATCGTCGCAAAAACTCTCGATGCTAATGGAAATGTACTCAGTGAAACTAAGCCTGTAGTTAAGCGTCAGGTAATTTCTGAGTCTACGTCAGATCTCCTCATTGCATCTATGGAGCAGGTTTCTGCCAAAGGTACTGCGAAAAACTCTTATGTAGCAGGTTACAGAGTAGCAGGTAAGACAGGTACTTCAGATGTGCTCGGTCCCGAAGGTGCAACGGGCGAATACATAGCATCATTTGCAGGATGTGCTCCTGCAAACGATCCTGAAATTTCAATCATCATCGTAGTAAACGAGCCTCAGGGACAGACCGGTGGTGGTGCTGTTGCAGCACCTGTAGCGGCTGAAGTGATCGAAAAGACACTTACATACCTGAATATCGAAAGACAGTACAATGATTCAGAAAAAGATAAGCTTGACGTTCAGGTGCCCGATCTTTCAGGCAAGAGCGTAAACGATGCAAGAGCTCAGCTCAAAGAAGCAGGTCTTAAAATAAAGGTAATAGGTGATGGCGAAAACGTCATTACTCAGATGCCTGCATACAGACAGATAATCCCGCAGGACGGTGTAGTAGTGGTTTACACTCAGGAAAATGCAGAAAAGTCCAAGGTTATAGTACCTGATTTTACGGGAATGACTGTCTCACAGGCAAATTATGAAGCAGCAAAGCTCGGACTGAATATCCGTATCTCAGGTAATTCGCTGTCAGCATCAGGACTTACGGCATACAGACAGAGTATTGCTAAAGAAAAGGAAGTAGAGTGCGGTACGACGCTTACGGTTTATTTCCGTACGACTTCGGGTGTCTCAGACCACTAAGTTTAAATTGAGGATGTGTAAACAGAATATTTTCGGAGGCGTTTTGAATGAAGCTGAGTGCTTTGTTACAGGATGTTACGACAAAGGATGTTTACCCTTATGATCCCGATATCACAAATGTTACATCTGATTCGTCAAAAATAAGACGTTCAGGCTTGTTTGTGTGTATAAAGGGAACTAAATACGATGGTCACAACTTCGCACGCAAAGCTGTTGACAGAGGTGCTGTCGCTGTGATATGTGAACGTGACATAGGGATTAAAAATTCTGTTATAGTTCCCGACTCGCGTAAAGCATATGCTGAAATATGTTCAAGATTTTACGGCTGTGCCCACAAAAAGCTCAAGATGATAGGTGTGACCGGCACTAACGGTAAGACCACAACTTCGTATCTTATAAAAAAGATGCTTGAAGCTTCAGGTTACAAGACAGGTCTTATAGGTACTGTCAACGTAATCATCGGAAAAGAAAAGTATCCTGCAGACCTTACCACCCCCGATCCCGCAGACCTGCACAGATATCTTATGCTTATGAATATCGCAGGGTGTGATGCATGTGTAATGGAGGTTTCATCGCAGGCCCTTGCACAGCAAAGAGTTCACGGCATTAAGTTTGACTGTTCTGTATTTACCAATCTTTCTGCTGAACATCTTGATTATCATAAGACGATGCAGGATTATGCAGAAGCCAAGTCGTTGTTGTTTGAGATGAGTAAAATTTCTGTTATCAACAACGATGATGATTACGCTTCGTTTATGAAAAAGGCTGCGGCAGGAAGAGTACTTACATACGGGATAAATTCTGACGCTGACTTCAGAGCAGATAAAGTCAGACTTTCATCTGACGGTGTCAGTTACAGATTCCGTCACTCAGATGAGGAGAGCTATATTTCATTTGACAGCTTAGGTTTGTTTTCGGTTTATAACTCTCTGGCAGCGATGGCTGTATCTGAGGCGGTTGAACTCAACCGTGAAAGGAGTGTACGTGCGTTAGCCTGTTTCGATGGCATATCGGGACGTATGGAAAAAATTGCAAATTCATTCGGTATAAATATCATCATAGATTATGCTCATACACCCGATTCACTTGAAAATGCGGCACAAACCCTGAAAACGGTTTACGGTGGAAAACTTCTTACGGTATTTGGCTGCGGCGGAGACAGAGATAAGGAAAAGCGACCGCTTATGGGTAAGGTTGCCTGTGAAAATTCCGATTTCGTTTTTATCACTTCAGACAATCCACGCACGGAAAATCCGGATGAGATAATCAATGATATCGTGCAGGGGATAGAAACCAAAAATTACTATAAAATTACTGACCGTAAACTTGCGATAAAGTCAGCACTATATTCGGCAAAACGCGGAGATACAGTGCTCATCGCAGGTAAAGGTCATGAAAAGTATCAGATTTCAGGTACTCAGAAAATATACTTCAATGAAAGAGAAATAATAAGAAAACTCTTGGAAGACAAGGCGAGGTTTTGAAAATGAAAAAATTAATGTTAAGTGAGATCGCTGCTGCGGTAGGCGGGGTTGCCAACGGTGAAGCAGAAATCAGAGGTATCTGCATTGACAGCAGACTCTGTGAAGAAGGTTTGCTTTATGTTGCCATCCACGGAGAAAATTTTGACGGTCACAGCTTTACTGCAAGTGCACTTGAAAACGGTGCTGCAGCGGCAATGATTCATCACGATGTTGACTGCGAAGGACTTTTTATCAGAGTTGACGATACAAGAGAGGCACTTCTTCGCCTTGCTAATTGGTTCCGCTGTACTTTCGATATTCCCGTTGTAGGTCTTACGGGTAGTGTAGGAAAAACCACAACCAAAGAGATGACATGGGCAGTTGTGAAAGAAAAGTATATCGCTATCAAGACAGAAGGCAATCTTAATAATGACATAGGTCTTCCGAGGACTTTGATGCGTCTCGAAGAAGATACTCAGGCGGCAGTCATCGAAATGGGTATGAGTAATAAAGGTGAAATCTCAATCCTTTCAAAGACAGCTGAGCCGACGATCGCGATCATAAGTAATATAGGTGTTTCTCATATGGAAAACCTTGGTTCACGCGAAAACATCTGTGCTGCAAAACTTGAAATCCTTGACGGTCTTCGTGAGGGCGCACCGATCCTTCTTAACGGTGATGATCCTTACCTCGCAAGTGCAAAGATTGAAAATCATCCCGTTTTATATTACGGAATTAACGATAAATTCTGTGACTTCAGAGCAACAGACATCGCTCAAGAGAATGATACGACAAATTTCAATATTGTTTATGACGGCGAGAAAGTTCAGAATGTTACGATACCGACTATAGGAATCCATAACGTTTACAACGCTTTGGCTGCATTCGGTACGGGACTTCAGCTTGGTGTCACACCTGAGCAGGCAGCAGAAGGACTTAAAAAGTATGAGCCTTCAGGTATGCGTCAGAGAGTTAAGGTTGTAAACGGAATAAAATTCATCGAGGACTGTTACAATGCAAGTCCGGACTCTCAGCAGGCGGCTTTGAAAATGCTTTCAACCGTTCAGGCAAAGCGAAAGATTGCTGTGCTCGGTGATATGCTTGAACTTGGTACGATCAGCGTTGAAGCACACAGAAACGCAGGTCTTATTGCTGCTAAGAACAAAATCGACGTTCTTATGACGTACGGTGAGAGATCGCAGGAGACTGCTAAAAGAGCCGAAGAGTGCGGAGTTCCGATGGTAAAGAGCTTCCTTGATAAGAAAGATCTTGCAGATGCTTTGCTTGAAATACTCACAGAAGGTGATGTGATACTTTTCAAAGCAAGCAGAGGAATGGCGCTCGAAGATGTAATAAACAGCTTGTACGAAAGAATAAACTGATAAATAAGCGGAGTTCAAAGAAAGGGGTATGCACACTCACGTGTGCAAGTGAAGAATATGAACAGTACTATTGCGATAATTATAAGCGGCATTGCAGCCCTTGGAATCACAGGTGTTCTTGGTTTCGGTATGATTCCGTGGCTCAGAAAGCTCAAGTTCGGACAGACTATACTCGAAGAAGGTCCTAAGTGGCATAAGAGTAAACAGGGTACTCCTACAATGGGCGGTATTATGTTTATCATCGGTATTTTCTGTTCAGCAGCGGCAGTTCTCGGTATCAACTATGTTACAGGCAATAAGCTTGAACTTACGGGGGATATGAACACAAAGCTCTGGGCAGGTCTTATAATGGCACTTATGTTCGGCCTTGTTGGTTTTGCGGATGACTATATCAAGGTTGTAAAGAAACGTAATCTCGGTCTTTCAATTATACAGAAATCTGTTGCTCAGTTGGCTATATGTGCAGGTTATCTTACAAGTCTTTTTCTCGCTATGGGTAAGGATCCGTATATGTTCGTTCCGTTCATAGGCAAAGTTGATCTCGGTATATGGTTCTGGGTTCTCGGTGTATGTGTTATTTACGGTGCTATCAATGCAGTAAATTTCACAGACGGTATAGACGGTCTTTGTTCAAGTGTAACGGCTACTGCTGCGGTTTCATTTATAGCTATAGCTGTGATTCATAAATTCCTCGGAGTAGGTGTTCTTGCAGCTGCACTTCTTGGTGGTTGTATCGGATTTTTTATCTGGAACAAATTCCCTGCAAAAGTATTTATGGGTGATACGGGTTCAATGTTCCTTGGTGGTATGGTAGTAGCTATCGCATACGCACTCGACTGTCCGATTATCCTCATTCTCACAGGTCTTATTTATGTTATTGAGGCTCTTTCTGATGTTCTTCAGATCGGTTACTTCAAAATCACACACGGTAAACGTATATTTAAAATGGCTCCTATTCACCATCATTTCGAGATGTGCGGATGGAGTGAGAAGAAAATTGATGCAGTGTTCTGCACAGTTAATCTTATTGCGGGTATAATAGGTGTAGTAGTGATGTACTACGGTGGTTTCAATTCCTGAACCGTAACAATTTTCTGAAAGGAGAAGATGCAGAATGTCGACGGCAGAGCTCAAAGACACAGCTCGTAAAGAAAACAGAAAAAATGTGAAAAGGCAGAGTCTGCTTTCAAGTCTGACCTTCCGCGGTGAAAAGGTATTTGTGGACGGCGGATTTGACATAATCTATCTTTTCCTTGTTATAGCGTTGCTGACAACGGGTCTTATTATGATGGCTTCGGCAAGTTACGTCTGGGGAAAGTTCCATGATAATGATCCGTATCACTATGTAAAAAGACAGCTTGTATTTGCTGTTATCGGACTTGTGGTGATGTTCATAATTTCGAAAATCAATCCACAGTTTATAAAAAAGTGTGCCTTGGTTATCAGTATTGTAGGATTTTTATTGCTTGTAGCAGTTTTGTTCTATCACGTAGAGGTCCCTGAAAATCCGGACATTAAGCGCTGGATGAAGATTCCGGGAACATCGTTTACGTTTCAGCCTTCCGACGTCGGAAAACTTGCGATGATCATAGGTCTTTCATGGGGACTTGAAAAGGGTAAGAAGTTTCTTGATCAGAATATGTTTGCTCCGCTGATTTACTTTGGTATAGTAGGTGTGATAAGTCTCCTTATCTTTGCAGAAAGCCATCTTTCTTGCTTTGTTATGATGTTTATGATGGGTGTAGGCATCCTCTTCCTCAGCGGAATAGATCGCAGATGGTTTATTTTCTTTATTATTATAGCCCTTATCTTCGGAGGTCTTTTACTCCTGACTTACGATAAGATTCTCAGTCCGTATCAGGTTGCACGTCTTACAAGCTTTACAAATAAGGATTACACAGATACAGGCTCACGTTGGCAGACCAATCAGTCTTTGTTCGCACTTGGTTCAGGCGGACTTTTCGGTCTCGGACTCGGCAATTCAAGACAGAAGTTCCTCTACATCCCCGAACCTCACAATGACTTTATCTTTGCGATAGTCGGAGAAGAACTCGGATTTTTCCGTAGTGCGGTTATCGTTCTTATGTTCCTTGCACTTGTTGCAAGAGGCTTTATAATTGCGGCAAGAACAAAGAGTATGTATGAAAGATTGGTAGTACTCGGAGTATCGCTTCAGGTAGGTATTCAGTCGGTGCTTAATATCCTCGTTGTTACGGATATGATGCCCAATACAGGTATTTCGCTTCCGTTCTTCAGCTATGGCGGTACTGCGTTAATGATACTTATGGCTGAAATGGGACTTGTGCTCGGTATCTCAAGATCAGGCTCAAGAACTGCGAGAAAAATCAGAGGTGAATCAAATGCTGAACAATAAGAAAATTCTCATCGCTACAGGCGGAACAGGCGGACACATCAATCCGGCACTTGCTGTAGCAGGATATATCAGGGATAAATATCCCAAGGCAGACATCCTTTTTGTGGGAACTGCAGTTAAAATGGAAGCACAGCTTGTCCCGGCGGCAGGATATGCTTTCAAGACGATTGATATTCAGGGTTTCAGTCGTGATCTTACTCCCTCCGGAATCAAGCAGAATATCAGCACTCTCATCAAGCTTGTCAAGTCCTCATCTCAGGCTAAAAAGATTATAAAAGAATTTGATCCTGACATTGTTCTCGGATTTGGCGGATATGTAGGCGGACCCGTACTCAGGACAGCGTGTAAGCTCGGTATACCTACAGCGATTCACGAGCAGAATGCTTTCCCCGGTGTGACAAACAAAGCACTTGCAAAGATTGTCGACAAGGTAATGCTTACTGCACCTGAGGCTGAAAAATATATGCAGCCTAAAAATCCCTGCGTGGTTACAGGACTTCCGGTAAGAGGTGAGCTTATTTCCGCTGACAGAGAGTTTTCGAGAGCTGAGCTTGGTGTCGATGAACGACCCGTAATTCTTTCAATGGGCGGCAGTCTTGGTGCAAGGGTAATCAACACGGCTGTGACTCAGCTCATTGAGGAAAGATATGAACGTAAAGACTGCTACTTCCTCCATGCTACGGGCAAGGCGGGAGTAGGTATGTTTGACATTATAGAAAAAGAAAAAAATATCAGCCTTGAAGAGAATAAGCATATTATGCTTCGCGAGTATATAAATGATATGCATCGCTGTATGGCTGCCGCTGACATCGTCATCTGCCGTGCAGGCGCAAGTTCGCTCAGCGAAATTCAGGCTATGGGTAAACCGTCTATCCTTGTTCCTTACCCATATGCTGCAGAGAATCATCAGTATTACAATGCAATGGAGCTCGTTAAAAACGATGCAGCCATCCTCATAGAAGAAAAGGATTTCACAGGTGAGCGACTTATCAAAGAAATTGATGCTTTGCTTGCAGACAAGCAGAGACTTGTTTCTCTTGGTGAAAATGCAAAGAAAATGGCTATTTACGATGCGACAGAGAGAATTGTATCCTGCATCTGTGAAATCGTAAGAAAATAAAATATAAGCCTTAACACTTTTTCGGATCTGTCATAAACTGACTACAGATTGATATTTCCGAAAGGGTGAGGGTATGGGACAGTACGTTATAGAAGGACGTAACAGACTCTGCGGAAGTGTGAAAGTACACGGTGCAAAAAACAGTGCTTTGCCGATACTTGCGGCTTGTGTAGCTGTGGGGAGACCCTGCGTTATACATAATTGTCCTGATCTCAGTGACATAAATTCGACAGTTAAAATCCTCAGGAGCCTCGGCTGTGAAGTGCGGCGTAATGGCGGAACAGTTTACGTAGACAGCAGCCGCATAACCGTTACCTGCATCTCAGATGATCTGATGAGAGAAATGCGATCTTCGATAATTTTTTTAGGGTCGTTGCTCTCAGCAAAAGGCGAAGCGGTGATGTTTGCTCCGGGCGGTTGCGATATAGGGTTAAGACCGATAGATATACACCTGATGGCTATGAAAAAGCTCGGAGTCAATATATCTGAGTCACACGGTGAGATCAGGTGTACCGCAGAAAGGCTCACGAGCGGTAAGGTTGTTTTACCGTTTCCGAGCGTAGGTGCTACGGAAAATATTATACTTGCAAGTGTTAAGAGCTCAGGTGTCACGACCGTTATAAACGCTGCGAGAGAGCCCGAAATTGTAGATCTTGCGATGTTTCTGAATTCGTGCGGAGCACGCATATCAGGTGCGGGAGAGAGTACCGTAGTTATCGAAGGGGTTGAAAGACTTTATTCGTCACAGTACGCAATAATGCCCGACAGGATAGTAGCCTGTACCTATATGGCTGCTGCTGCCGTCACAGGTTCAACATTAGTGGTAGATGAAGTGATCCCGTCACACCTCGTTCCGGTCTTCTCTTCATTTGAACAGGCAGGATGCAGGATTGAAGTGTCCGGTTCGCAGGTTAGAATCACATCTCCCGAAAGGCTCAGAGCATTTGACAGGATACAGACTATGCCGTATCCCGGATTTCCTACCGACTGTCAGGCGATAATGATGTCTGTAGCTTGTGTAGCTGACGGGATAACTCTGATTAATGAAAATATTTTTGAAAACCGTTTCAGACACGTAACGGAATTAAGACGTATGGGTGCCGAGATATATGTTCAGGATAAGACCGCAGTTGTCAACGGCGTGAGAAATCTGCAGGGAGCATTGGTTCACTCGACAGACCTCCGAGCAGGTGCGGCACTTGTAGTTGCGGGACTTTGTGCTGAAGGCAGGACGACGGTTGACCGTATTTGTTACATAGACAGAGGATATGACTCTCTGGCTGAAAATCTTACAGCCTTGGGAGCTATCATAAAAAGGAAGGATTAATATATGAAGGAGCTTTCACCTGAACAGGTTGCCAGACTAAGACCTGAAGCGAGAGAAAGATATGAGAAACGGCTTAAAATCGTAAAAAGAAACAGAAAAATACTCAGTATATCCTGTATTGGCGTGTCGGCCGTACTCGTTATACTGATACTTAGTATGACTGTTTTGTTCAATATAAGTTCTATCAATATAGGTAAAAAGTCAACTAAATATACCGTTGAAGAGATAGTAATGGCTTCGGGACTTAACATCGGTGACAATATGGTTCGTACCAACTTCTCCAAGGTTGAGGAACGCATCGAGAAAAGTCTGCCCTATATCAAGGATGCAGTGATTAATAAATCAATTTCAGGTAAGATAACTATTGATATTATCGATACCAAGGCTACGACGATCATAAAATGTGCTCAGGGTTATGCAATAGCTGATGCAGACGGCAAGACACTTGAAATTGTAAAATCAGTCCCGGAGAACAATACTCTGACAGCGATTCATCTCAAAGGGGCTATAACTGCCGCACCGGGAGAATTTATAGTTTTGTCTGATGCTGAAGAGCAGGCACTTTATGATAGTCTTAAAGCTGTTCTTGCATCAGAAGGTCTTCTGAGCGGAATTACCGATATTGACCTTACACAGAGATCTTCGTTAAAGCTTATCTATCAGAACAGATTAAGATTACTTCTTGGCACAGCTGATAATCTCGAAGAGAAGATCAAAAGTGGTGCACAGGTAATAGAAAAGGAAAATGAGCAGGATCCTGAGCTGGTCGCTGAGATCAATCTTACGATACCGAAAAAAGTTTATGTAAATCCGATGGAAACTCTCTATCCGGTCGAGGAAGAAGAGAAGGATAAAGATGCAAGCAATAAACAGGATGAGCCGGAAAGCAGTGAAGATACTACTGAACCGACTAAGAAAGAAGACACTTCTGAGAAGACTGATGAGCCCGCTGAAAGTGAAACAACACGGGTAAATTCCGATACAGAAGGGGACAGCGGTGAAGCTGAACAACAATAATGCCGAAATGGTATTAAAGATTACAAAAAATTTAACCTTTTACAATATTTACGCTTGAAATCTATAATAAAGTGTGCTATTATAGCAGGTGTGTAATACTGGCAAATCAGATTTTTAAAACGGAGGTCTATAAAATGGCATTTGAAATTGATAACGATTTTGAAAGCACCGTTCAGATAAAGGTTATCGGTGTAGGTGGCGGCGGCGGTAACGCTGTCAACACAATGATTGCACAGGGTATGCAGGGTGCTGAGTTTATTGTTATAAACACAGACAAGCAGGTTCTTGTGAATTCACAGGCAACTCACAGAATTCAGATCGGTGAGAAGTCAACTCGCGGTCAGGGCGCCGGTGGTCGTCCCGAAGTTGGCGAAAAGGCTGCTGAAGAGAGCAGAGAAGAGATCGCAGCAGTTCTCAAGGGTACAGACATGGTATTTATCACCGCAGGTATGGGCGGCGGCACAGGTACAGGTGCAGCTCCCGTAATCGCTCAGATCGCTAAGGAAATGGGCGTTCTTACTGTAGGTGTTGTTACAAAGCCCTTCAAATTTGAAGGTAAGAAGAGAAGCACACTCGCAGAGCAGGGTATTGCACGTCTTTCAGAGCACGTAGACAGCCTTATCGTTATTCCTAACGATCGTCTTAAGCTCCTCAGCGACCGTTGTAAGACTCTTTCAGAGGCATTCCTTGTTGCTGACGAAGTTCTTTCACAGGGTGTTAAGAGCATTTCAGA
>JAZRNG010000189.1:0-2394 GCA_045648065.1 Acutalibacteraceae bacterium
TTTGGTTTTGCACAAATTGACTATGTGTTCGTAGGGGCGCGCATTGCGCGTCCGTTGAATTAAGCAGAATTTTTGCGGACGACCGATGGTCGCCCCTACGATATTAATTGAATATTCTACCCGACAAACCCGAATTTGTCGATTCGTTCTGAAATTATATTTTTAGTGTGTGATTTTCGTTATATAACACGCTTTTGGGGACGGGTATTTTGTCACTCGACATTCCTTCTCCAATGAAAGAGAAACTGCTGTGCGATTCCTTCGATGTCCTTGGTACATTCGGGTAAACCTTCGGGATAAAGCTCCTGCATAATGCGTCTTACCCACACATCGACGGGAAAAGCATCCACTCTGCCGCAACCGTAAAGAAGTGTACATTCTGCGACCTTTGCACCTACACCTTTGATTTTAATCAGCTCCTCACGTGCTTCTTCGATGTCGCAGTAAGAGAGCTTTTTGAGATCAACTTCACCGTTTGTTACCTTTTGTGCTGCATCGATTATGTATTTTGCCCTGAAGCCTGAACGAAGCGGGGATAGATCATCGACGCTCAGAGAGGCGAGTTTTTCAGCAGATGGAAAGGTAAAATCACCATTTCCGAGATCTTCACCGAAGTGAACACACAAACGCTCAATGATACCTTTTATACGTGGTATATTGTTGTTCTGTGAAATGATAAAGGAGCAGAGCGCTTCCCAGGTATCTTGCCTTAGTATGCGTATTCCGGGATAAGCCTCGATTGCAGTTCTAAGGTGAATGTCACTTTTCAGCTTTTCACATATTGAAGAATAGTCACGGTCTAGGTCAAAATAATCAGCCCAGATTTTTTCGTCTCCTTCGGTAAAATCGCCGTTTATAATGATGCAATTTTCTTTTTGAGCAATATCAACGGCCATTGAAAATGCGACACCGTGCCAGATTCCGTCAGAATTTTCACTCCAACGGAACGCCTGACCGCAGTCGAGAGTAAGAGGGATGCTGAGTGCATCGATATTGCGGAAGATTATTGAATTTTTATTAAATTCAGCAGTCATTTTATCACCTGTATAAAATATGAATATTCAGTTTGTAACCTTTTGTAACCATGCGTGTCAAGAGTTTTTTGACTGTTGTAAATAGAAAAAATACATAGTTTTTTTTGAAAAGTTTGTGCAAATTATTGCTAAAAAAAGCTTGACATATGAAGTTTTGAAATTGATAAAAAAATAACAAACTTTTGTTTTTTTGACCTGAAAAATGTGGAAAACTTTGATATATCAACGTTTTCAAAGCAAGTTATCAACACTTTCCACATAGTTTTCCACACTTTTTAACCGGTTTTTCAAGTTTTCCACACTTCCACAGAAAATTTTGGAAAGACCATTTAATGTCATTTTTTGTCGATTTTTATTCACTTTTTTATGAATAAAAAATCATATGCGAGATAACACTACAAATGATCAATTCTGAAAGCAGAGGTGTATATTTTGCTCAAGGGAGTAAACCATCAGGTAGTGGAAGTTACAAAACCTTCGTGTGAATATTTTGAACGTGTAATTTTCTTTGTAAAACCAGAATTTTCAGCTGTGAGTGAGGGCACATTGCGTGAAAGAGCGAGTACCATAGCAGGCGATGCAGGTGCTCCACCACCGTCAAAAGTGAAAAAAAGCAGAGCGTTGCAGGTTACGAGGTTGATTTGTGCCGCTATAGTGGGAGCAGCTGTCACTATACTTGTATCAAGATTTTTTCTCAGCTGACTTGCAGAATTCAGCCATACAGCAGTTTCCGCAGTCAGGACGTCTCGCTACGCAGACAGCTCTGCCGTGAAGCACACATCTGTGGCAGAAATCATTACTTTCTTCGGGAGGAAGGATTTT
Source organism: Acutalibacteraceae bacterium (assembly GCA_045648065.1). Lineage (GTDB taxonomy): Bacteria > Bacillota > Clostridia > Oscillospirales > Acutalibacteraceae > CAG-488. Next base: position 1,857 of record JAZRNG010000189.1, read on the forward strand.
CTTAAGCTGCATTTCAACCTTCAGGGGATCTTTGGATTCCACCAACCCGAGAAGGTTAGTGATACGGATAAGATGCGTGTCTGCTACGACCGCAGGCTTTCCGTAAATATCACCGCAGATGAGGTTAGCTGTTTTTCTGCCGACCCCGGGAAGGGAAGTCAGGTCTTCGATATTGTCAGGTACTTTACGGTCAAAACGCTCAATGATCTGCTGTGCCATACCGATTATGTCACGTGCCTTCTGACGGTAAAAACCGCAGGAATGTACCAATTCTTCTACATCCTCGACCTTTGCATTAGCATAGTCGTCGAGAGTTTTATATCTGGAGAAAAGAGCAGGGGTGATGATGTTGACTCTTGCATCCGTACACTGTGCTGAAAGTCGTGTTGCGACAAGGAGTTCAAAGTCATTTTCTGCATTAAGAGAGCATATTGCCTCAGGGTACTCTTTTTTGAGTGCCTCAACGGCAAGTAATGCTCTTTCTTTTTTTGTCATTGTTACCACCTCGTTTTCTGTAATCGTATTATAACAAAATGAC
>JAZRNG010000190.1:0-22567 GCA_045648065.1 Acutalibacteraceae bacterium
GTTTTACCTTCAATCACTCTACAATTTATAATGAATCAACTCCCGAAAATCTTGTTGAAAAAGCCAGACAGTTGAAAAACGACCAGTTCGCTTCTTACGGAGTTGTTTTTTCAGAGATCATCTTCAACGACGGCGGTGAGCGCCAGCTCAAAGTTGCCATTGCAGACGAAGCAGGCACCAACACATACACATTTTTTGCTCTTGATGATGAAACTGACAATGACTTCATTCTCAATTGTGTTGACAAAACAATGATGCTTCTCTACAAACACGAGCAATTCACAGACAATTCAGGTGTTGCTGACAAGATGACCGAAGCAGACAAAAATCTTCACCGCCTTTTATATTTAATCGCAGGCGGAGCTATTGGTTTTTCTGCTTTAATCGGCATCATAATTTCATTGATTAACTAAATGGAGGAATAATAAATATGAAACGTGTTTTATCTTCAGTTCTTGTTCTTATTATTGCTTTTTCACTCTGTGTCACACCTCAGGCAAATGCCAGAGGTGACGTCAACGGTGATGGTAAGACAAACTCTTCTGATGCACTTGAAGTGCTTATGTATTCTGTAGGAAAAATCAGCCGTATTGACCCTTCAGCAGATCTTAGCGGCGACGGCAAGATAAACGCTTCCGATGCACTTATGATCCTTCAGATAAGTGTAGGCTTCATCGAGGATTCAAAATACAAAGCAACATTCATCCTTACTGCTAAAGCAAACGACAAAAACTATAATTCATCAGATGTGATACCTGTCAAAGCTGGTGACACAGTATCTGTAACTCTTTCTCTTTCAAACAACTTCTACACCGGCGCTACAAGCGCACAGATTTATTACAACAAAAATATTTTTTCAGGCGCACCTTCAGCCCAGTTCAACACCGAAGGCAGACTCTACCAGAGTGCAGGCAGAACATACTGCTCGTTCAAGGATTGGAGTTCGCTCTCTCCGGGCGTTCAGAGCGACTGCTGGCCCAATTACAACGAAGCAAAGCTTACTCAGTTTAAAAAAGAGCACAAATTCCTTCGCATTACTATGGCCCCCAACGCATCTTTCGCTTCTGAAGTTGAAAAGAACATCAATGAAAATCTTGTCACAATCCACTTTGTTGTTAACAAATCAGTATCAAAGGGAACAACAGGACAGATTATCATTCCGATCGAATCAAGAAGAACGAGAGATTATCTTGACGGTCACCTTATGTGTGCCGTACACGAATCCGAAGATATCACAAGCAACTCAAGTGTTTACGTCGACGGACTCGCTTACGATTGTTCTAAAGCAGTGCTTAACTTCAAGGTATCTTAAAATATCTTGACACGGCAAAAAATTTCTGCTTTAATATAATAAATTAACAGGAGGTAGATTTTATGAAAACATTCAAAAAAGCTTTGTGTCTTGCTCTCAGCCTAATGCTCGTTATGCAGTTTGCAATCATCGGTGTTTCAGCTCAGGGCACAGCAGACTACACAATCGTGAATCCTTACGCGGAAGTTATCTGGACAGGTGACAATGCGTGGGACGCTTACAAGGGTACAGTTCACTCACACACAACTTACAGTGACGCTGAAGACACTCTCCCCGTTATGGTTAAAGAGTATTACAATCAGGACTATGATTTCCTTGCAATCACAGACCACGGCATCACAGGTGTAGATTGGGACAAAGCTCCTGACACACAGCTTCTTTACACATATCAGTGGCTCATCGGCAACCCCTATGACCACCTTACAACTGAAGAATACGAAGCTATTCAAAACGGTACATATCCTCTTTATGACGGTACTGTAAGAGGTGAAGGTCTCCTTCCGATCCTTGGCGGTAACGAATTCAACCACTTCTCACTCACAAAGAATCATGTAAACGGCTTCTTCCTTGAAGGCACAACAGGCAGTGGTTATGCAGGTGCTGAAAACGAGCGTGGTTTTGAGCAGGTTATCAAGTTTGTAGAAGAAAACGGTGGCATTTCACACATCAACCACCCCGGTGACTGGCTTCGTTCAAACGACAACCCCGACATTGTTAACGATCCTGAAAGCATCAAGTTCTTCGGCGACCTTATGCTCAAGTACGACTCATGTGTTGGTATGGAAGTTTTCAACGAGAGAAACGGCACAACAGGTTACGACAGAATCCTTTGGGATAACCTTCTTATGTACTGTCTCCCCTACGGCAAAAACGTTATCGGCTACAGTAACACAGACGCTCACTGGACATCAACAGTTGACTCTTCTTTCAGCGTATTTATGATGGAAGAAAACACAGTTGAAAACGTTAAGAAGACAATGCAGAACGGTGCATTCTTTATGGTTACAAGAAAGATCCGTCCGAACGAGTGGATCGGTCCTGAAGAAGAAATCGACGTAATGAACGAGGGTCTTCCCTACCCGATGTTCACAAACGTAGCTGTTGAAAATCACACAATTACAGTTGACGCAGCAGACAGCAACAGAATCCAGTGGATTGCAAACGGTAAGGTTATCAAGGAAGGTCCGATCAACGCTGAAAACCTTACAATCAACCTTGATGCTATCGAAGGTTCAGAGGACTTCCAGTATGTAAGAGCTGAGCTTTACGGCGAAGGCGGTCTTACACTTACACAGGCTTTCGTAATCGATGACGGTGCAGAAGATCTTGAATTCGTTGAAGCAGAGCTTACTTTCAAAGACAAGTTTATGAGTTGGTTCAAGGGTACAAAGATCTGGGCTATCATCTTTGAGATCATCAATGCATTCTGATAATTAGTATAATTAAAGAAAAAACTCACAAGGCTTTCCTTGTGAGTTTTTTTATACTTAAAACGCCCAAAAGCCTTTTTTCAAGACTTTTGGGCGTTCGCATTTTTGCTGTTTTCTTATGCAGTTACAAGTCCGTATTGTACAAAAACTGTTGCAATAGCAAAATAGATTAAAAGTGTTATTACGTCAACAATCGTAGTAATCATCGGTCCTGCCATAAGTGCAGGGTCAAGTCGCAGGAGCTTCGCCAATATAGGCAAAGAACATCCGATAGCCTTTGCAACAACAACAGCAACAGCCATTGCTATAGAAACAACGATGAATGTATTGTTTTCAATTTCGCTGCCTGTCAGTAGTTTTGTTAACCACATTCTGCCGTAGTTTGCAACAGCAAGAACAAGACCACAAAGTACCGCAACACGGATTTCCTTCCAGAGCACACGGAAATAGTCTTTGATTTCTATATCACCAAGTGCAAGACCACGGATAACAAGTGTTGATGTCTGGTTACCGCAGTTACCACCCGTACCCATAAGCATGGGAATTGCTGCTGTCAATCCGATGATAAACGGCAATTTACCCTCGAAGCCTTCGATAATCAAGCTCGTAAATGTTCCGCAAACCATCAATATGAGAAGCCAGACGATTCTGTTTTTAAACATCGAGAACACGCTTGTTTTAAGGTATTCTTCCTCTGACGGTAAAAGAGAAGCCATCTTTTCAAAGTCTTCCGTGTTCTCGTCTTCGATAACGTCAACGATATCGTCGATTGTGATAATGCCGACCAATCTTCCCTCTTTGTCCACAACAGGGATTGAAAGAAGGTCGTATTTTTTTGCGATGTTAGCTACCTCTTCCTGGTCATCGAGAGTATTCACGTGGATGAGCTGTTCGTCATCATACATTATGTCGCTGACGAGAGTATCCTCAGGCGAGACGATAAGACGTCTGAGAGGGACAGTACCCACAAGCTTACGTTTTCCGTCCGTACAGTAGCAGGTATAGATAGTCTCTTTATCTAGTGCGGTTGCACGGATCTGAGAAATAGCCTGACTTACTGTATACGTCGCTGGGAAAGACACCATCTCGATAGTCATAATGCTTCCTGCGGAATTTTCAGGATACTGAAGAAATTTATTTATAAGGTTTCTCGTATCGCTGTCAGCCTGAGCGAGTACACGTGTTACTACGTTTGCCGGCACTTCCTCAAGGAAGTCGACAGCATCATCGATAAACATATCCTCAACAAGTAAGGAAAGCTCCTTGTTAGTGATCGCATTTACTATATTTGTCTGAATTTCATTATCAAGATATGAAAAAACATCAGCCGATGACTGCTTCGGCAACAAACGGAACAGGCGTACCTGCTGCTCTTCTGACTCAAACTCTTCCATAAGAGAAGCGATGTCAACGACGTTCATTTCGCTGAGCATCTCTTTGATTGCAGAGAACTTGTTGCTTGAAAGCATCTTGCTGATGACTTCAACCATTCTATCCATTTGAATACACCCCTTTTAGGCGGCAAAACCACCGACCGCAGGTGTATTCAGGCTCACTTTGTAAGTTCTGACGTACCTACGGCGATTTCTTCGCCACTTATTGATTTTAATGAAAAATAAGTTACAAATCGTTGCCCGTAACTACCGTCGCTACTCACAAAAATTCACCTCGTTTTTTGTATATAACTACAGAATAATCTGCTCTAATATTTTAAACCCATAATAAGAGTATGTCAACCCTTAACAAGAAAAAAATCAGCCGTATCTTAGTGATACGGCTTAATTTATAATTCTGATTATGCAAAACGCATTGAGTTAACACAAGTCCACTTGCCTTCAATTTTTGCAACCTTGATTGTGATACCTACTGCCTTTGCTACTGCATTTGTAACGGTAAGAGGCATTTCAACCTTTGTGTCCGTTACTCTGCCCTGGCTGTCGATCATTGCAGTAATCTTTGTACCCGTATATCTGAATGTACACTGCTGAATATCAACTGCATTGCTAGCTCCCGGAATAGGCAGATCGAAGTTAATTACACCAACATCAAGAGGCCATGCACAAGAAGCATTGTACTTTGCTGTACCGTTGTGAGCACATGTTTCTTCGTTAAGAACGATAACAATCTGATAACCCTGACCGTTCTGCTTGATAGTGATGCTCTTTACTGCAGCATCATAGAGATTTGCAGGAAGTACAAACTTCTCGATAGGCGAACCGTCATCAGTTGCCTTGCCGTTTACAAAGCTCTTTGACTGAACAACACCGTTGTTTTTGGTGTTATTTGCGATAAGCGTGTTAGCAATACTGTCAACATTGAAACCTGCATTACCGATATCAACACCTGACGGTTTAACGTCAACCTGCTCTGTCTTTGTTGCACTCAACTTCTGCGAATATGACTTCTTAAGACATGAGTTGTAGTAGCTGATAAGCTGAGACTTGTTATAGTTAAGAGGGCTGTTTGAATTGTTCTGAGCAGGAGTCTGTGCATTGCCACCCTGCTGACCTGCATCAGTAGGACTCTGCTGCTGTGCAGCATCTCCGCCGGGTGTAAGAGCTGCCTGCTGATCATTCACATCAGGTGTACCCTGTTGAACAGCTCCACCATTCTGATTGTTATTACCTACACCGTTCTGCTGTGAGTTGACGTTCGTCTGCGGATGGATATTGCCCGTGATAGTATCAACCATAACGTTTACGCTGACACAGACAATTATAGCGCACAAAAGAACTGAAACAACTATTATGAACTTTTTCCATGCTTTATTCATAAAAACTCTCCTTAAATCTTATACAAGACATTGTAACATATATCCCGCATAAATTCCATAGCTTTTTAAAAATTTTATGCACCCATACCTGAATACTTTACTACTGTATCGGCTGTGCCTGTTACAGTTGAGCCTTCGATTTTCACAAGTGTGACTCCAGAAAGAGTGTATCTCTGCGTATACGAAACCTCAAGTGTTTCAAGACTGCTGTCATTCGCCCTGATAGTCGCCTTTATGGTTATATCTGAAGCCGTGATAGCTGTGGAAGCAGCTGAAGAATTAAACTCCGTAAGTGCTTTTTTTACATCGTCCGTATTCTGATAGTCAGGACACAGTCTGTAAAGCACGCCTTTGTCATCTACAGGATTAGTTTCATTCGGGAAAACTGCCGTGATGATGACCTTGTCGCCTTCCTGCTTTGCTGAAATCGACTCCATCTCATCTACCGTATATCCGCTTTGCGGGAAGTTTGCCGAGAAAGCATCTCTCGAAGCGTTGTAGTCATAATTCATCGTTATATTCTTTTCACCGAAGATCGACCTGAACGCATCTGTTGCATTTGACACCTGTGAAAGTGTACCGACGCTCACCTGACTTACCTTACAGTCAATATTTTTCGTATAGTGGTAGCAGTAAAGCTCGATGTATTCTACCGCCGCATTAAGCATCTCCGCAAGCTCTTCTTCGCTTTCAGGCAGTTCGACTATCTCTACGGGCTGAGTGGTAACTCTCGTAGTGATCACATCCTGATCCTCGTCTATCGTTTCAGGCTTACTTTTGCACGAGGAAAGCGTCAGAATCATACTGAAAACAATCAGAAGAGATATGAAACTTAACAATTTCTTTTTCATTCTATCACCATTAATAAGATTAACTTATTAGCGTGAATTTGTCAAGTATTGTCCTTACTGATAGGGTGCCTTATAAGCAGACGTGACAGAGTCTTCGCATTGAACGGAATCAGCGGATACATATAGCCTCTGCCCGTAACAGTTTTGGTGCAAAACATCTGTAAAAGAACGATAATAATTCCCGCTATATATCCCCACAGATTAAATGCCGCAGTAAGGACCAATACGAATATCCGTGACAGTTTGAATGCGTAACCAAGCTCGAAGCTCGGCTGTGCAAAGTTCGCAATAGCTACAAATGCCATAAATAAAACTACTTCTGAAGAAAAAAGCTTGGCTGTAACTGCAAGATCACCAAGAACGAGTGCACCTATGACGCTGAAAGAGTTGCTGAGGGCATTCGGTGTATTCAGCGAAGCAAGTTTAAGGGTGTCGATCACCACTTCTATTATCAGAAGCTGTACTATGACGGGTATGGTATACTGTTCCTTTATGGTAATAAAATCAAGCCATTCAGGAATCGCTCCCGGATTACTTATCAGCAGGTACCACGTAGGCGACAAAAGCAATGCAAGTCCGAATATCAACGCTCTGATAAACCGAAGATATGTGCCGACTACGGGAGGGAAATAGTAGTCATTTGTATCCTGCAGAAACTCAAAAAAGCTCGTAGGGATTATCATCGCCGCAGGTGAATTATCCACAAGCAAAATTATACTACCCTCTGCAATACAAGCTGCCGCTGAATCAGGACGTTCTGTATACCTTACCTTGGGAAAAGGATTAAAAATCTGCTTTTTGATAAGACATTCTATCAGACTTTCCTGACTCATACTCAATGTATTTACATCGATAGCTTCAATTTTCCTTCTGAGTTTTTTTACAGTCTTCATATCAGCCTTGCTTTCAAGATAGCAGAGTGCGATATCCGTCCTTGAGCGTTTTCCCGCCTCGTGTACCTCCATTATGAGATCACGATCACGGATCCTTCGCCTGATAAGTGCTGTATTTATCAGCAAAGCCTCGACAAATCCGTCATGCGCACCTCGCAGTACCTTGTCATTATCAGGCTCCTGAACAGAACGACGGGGATAATTACGCGTTTTTATCAGAAACGCTGTTGAAAACCCGTCTACTATCATCAGTATCGCACCTGAGTAGACCACTTTTGAAATGGTATTGATATCCGTACTTATATCCATTTCTATATAAGAAACAACGCTCTGCACAAACTCCTCAGGAGACGTTCCTTCAGGAATCTGTTCAGGCGTACTCATCATAAAATTCATCACCCGTTCAGAAATCTCATTATTGACAAAACCGTCGATATAGTAAAGCTTGGCTTCTCTTTTTGTAACGTGGAAACGGGTGTTCACAACATCATAGTTTTTTTCGACCTTAAAATACTCATCAAGCATTTTTTCGTTCTGATAAAAGTTATCCGAAAATAATACCTTTCCGTTCACGGTCAGTCCCCCTAACTAAAAGTATTATTTTCGGATTTTTACAGTTTATTCCGTATGTTAAAAGTTAAGTGTAATCTCTGTACAGCTCAATTATCGCATTCCAGGTAATCGGTCCTACCTGACCGTTCGGTTCAAGCCCGTTTATCCTCTGAACAGCTTCAACAGCAGCTTTTGTTCTGCTGCCGTAGTCACCGTCTACGCTGATGACAGGTACGGAAGGATTGTTCTGACCGATCACTCTGAGATAAGTCTGAAGCTGTCTTACCACGTCACCCTTAGCTCCTGTGGTGATAAAATAACCCGGATAAATGAGATCAGAGTAACTTTTATAGCTCGGCGGCAGCGTCCTCAGAACGCCCTCGTACGCATTCTGAAGAGCATTCCAGGTGCTGCGTCCCACGATACCGTCGACCGTCAGACCGTATTTATTCTGAAAAGTAAGCACAGCATCATATGTTTCCTGACCAAAAATACCGTCAACTGATATCTGCGGTAAATCAGGGTTAAAGTAACCGAGAAAAGCAAGGTAATACTGTAAGGTCCTCACAGGTACACCTCTGTCACCTCTCCTGAGAACCCTTGAAAACTGTCGCTGTACATCGCTCAGGGACAGTCCTTCCGAATATAACTCTGAAAGACCCTTGATCCCATTGTAAATATACTTGATCTTATACCATGTTTCTTTGCCGACTATACCATCCTGTGCAAGATTGAAAACACTCTGAAACTTTCTGACTGCTGCCAGAGTGTTCTGTTCAAAAACACCGTCAGGATTCGGTATACGCGGAATTCCGGGATAGTTGACCGCAATTCTGTTCAGCTGTCGCTGGATGTCGCTTACCTCTTCGCCCACACTTCCGAGCCTTAACGGAGTGCCCGGATATGACGGTATATTACTTTTAATCGGAGCATTTTTAACTATATCGATATCATCACCATAATAATTCTGCAGAATTCTGTACGGTGTATATCCCTGCTGTGCAAGAGGAACGGTGCCCCACTGTGACAAACCCGGACACGAACCTGCACAGTACTGAGTGAAATACGGTTGCACCTGTCCCTGCTTGACTACGTAATCGTTAAAAATTTCGTCCACAATTCTGCTGATATTTTCAAATATATCTCTTCCCTTTACAAAAGCCTGATCATACTGAGTAGAATTGGTGATATCAAAATTATATCCCCGTGATCGATAATACTCCGTATACACGCGGTTAAGAGCGTAGCTTATCTGTGCGTAGATATTTGCCCTGATTGCATTTTCAGGCCACGTCGGATAGATTTCACTCGAAGCGACATTCTTAATATAGTCAGGAAACGAAATCCGTACATTTTCTGCCTGAGATGACGGTGTACCCAGATGAACCGTGATGAATTCAGGTATTGTCGGAGTTTCTGCAGCCATTACAAAACACCTCCGAAAAGAGTAGTGGATTCGTTTGTGACTGCATCTGCCACAGGCGATGTACCGTTTGTACTCAGCGGAACAAGCTCGACAGGCTGTATCGACTTCACAGAATCAAAAACAGGTATACCGTCAAATGACGCAGGTGCATAATTAGCCCTGTTTACCCGCAGAGAATATACTGCATAAGGAGCAACTGTGCTGTTTTCATCGAAGGATAACGAGCTGTCAGGTGCAGGTAACTGTATCCCGTCTGTCACACCGTTTTCATCTGTCGAGCCACTGAAAAGCTCTCTTTCACCATCATTGAGTCTTACAAAAACACGTACCGCTGCACCCGGTATCGGAAAACTTCTGTCCGCTGCAAAAACCTGTACCCTCAGAACTCCCTGAGAAGGATTCTTTGCGAGGAAATCATTATAGTCAGTAAAGGATACCGCAGGGGTAATAACCGTATCAGGCTCATCCGCTCTGAAACTGCGCGGTTCCTCCTGCTGCGGCTGTGTTGCAGTGCTTACAGCTTCTCGGTACTCCTCCTCTATCGGGTTATGTATAGGCAACTGCTTTGAAAACTCTACAAGTTCACGTTTGTATTTTTCTATAATATCTTCAAAATTATGCATCAAAAAACCTCCTTCGCTTATATACTATGCGAAAGAGGTTTTCATTGTTATTATTTTTTAGAAGAAGCTCCGTAACCGTAGCCGTAGTTTCCGTAAGATCCGTATCTGCCGTACTTACCGTACTTTCCACCGTATCTGCCGTACTTACCGCCGTATTTACCTGCTTTGATTGTAGTCTCAGTTTCAGCATTGAAGACACAGCCGACAATCTCTGCACCGTTTGAGTCGATGTCTTCAACTGACATTCTGATTCTTGAGTACGGTGAGAAGTCTTCACGGACAACCATAATAGCCGCATCAGCAAAACCTGCAATAATGGAAGCATCAGTAACAACACTTGCGGGAGCAGTATCGATGATAATGAAATCGAACTCGTCACGGATTCCGTTGATGATCTCTTCAGTAATCTTCATTGAAAGAAGCTCTGACGGATTTGAAACAGGCTTACGGTCTGCGAGAACATAAAGATTAAAGTTTTTGATAAGCTTGATAGCCTCTGTGATAGAAGTCTCCTGCTTGATTACACTTGCAAATCCTTCTCCAACATCAGGAAGTGAAAGAATTTTTGTGATCGACGGCTTTCTGAGGTCAGCATCGATAAGGAGAACCGACTTACCATTTTCAGCAAGTGAAAGTGCAATATTTGCAGAAACAGTAGTCTTACCTTCGTTTTCACAAGCACTTGTGACAAGATACACCTTGTTGCCTGTCTTTGCAGAGTTATTTTCAATCTTTGTTCTGATAGCTTTATACGTTTCAATAAACGAGAAGCCTGTCCTTCTGTCAGCTACAAGAAGACCCTTGGTTGTTTTGTTTTTGTTTGCAACAAACTGAACAGCACCGAGAACAGGAATCTGAAGTTTTTCACTGAGCTCGTTTGAATTTTTGATTGTGTCCTTAATAATAAACATTACGAGAACAAATACACAGTATACCAAAACGCCTATAACCGCACTTACAGCGGCGATGATAACCTCTGATCGGTTCTCTTCAGGCCTCTCAGCAAGAACAGGAGTTTCGCACACATTGAGCGATGCATTCGGATAAATTTCCTCAACAACATCTGCATAAACGTCAACTACCGCCTTTGCGATATTGTATGAAGTCTGAGCATCATCAGTTTTAACCTTAAGTTCAATAGCGTTTGTTGAGTCAACTGTTTCAACTCTTATGCTGCTGTCAATGAGTGCATAAGAAAGATTTCCCGGGCATTTTTCCTTAACAGCATTTTTGAACTCACGACCCTGAAGGATGTATTTAAAAGTATTTGTGATATTGATCTGCGCTGTAACAGCAGAGTTTTCAACGATCTCATTCTCAGAAAGAGTATTAACAATAAATGCAACCTCAGATGTGTAGATATCCTTGCTTGTCACCTTGCCGACGATTCCGCCAAGCAAACCGAAAACAACTGCTATTATTGCAATCAACCATATCTTTTTGGAAAGCTCGAGCAAATATCCGATGATATTCAATTCAAACCCCTTTTGTTTGTTTGAATTTTCGTAGTTATTCAAAACAATTCCTCCGTTTCTTATTCGTTCATACTGTGATTTTCGATATATTTATATTTTCTTCCGTCCAACTCTCCGACATACGTAGCAGCATACGCAATAGCGATAATGACATGCGGCATCTTTGAGTTGTAGGTTACAAGTCCTGTTTCAAGAATAAGAAGCAGAATCATAAACGTGAAAAACAGCATATTTATTCTGCTCTTGTTTATAAAAGCTCCCTTTGCAAGCCTTATGACAAGTAAAAAATACATTGAGTAATATATAATAAACCCGAACAGACCAAGTTCACTGAGCACCTGCCAGAAATTGTTATGGCTGTAAACACCGTCCAGCATATACACATTATCAATGATTTTCGCGAAGTTACCCATACCCTTGCCGAAAAAAGGCGACTCTGAAAACATCCGTTTTGCAAGATCTACGTAATACGATCTCATATAAAGACTGTTATCAACCTTGTGGTCGCGCTCTTCAAACACGAAGAAAAACATAGAATCAAATCTCTTACCTATTGCATTATACGCGTTTTCGTCAAGCATAATATAAAGAACAACAATTACCGCAAGTCCTGCAACCGTAATTATATTGAAAAAATAGTTCTTTTTATATGTCGACAAAAGAACAAACAGCAGCGGTCCTGCAATTCCCGCAAACATTGCTTTTCTCGAACTTGAAAGAATGATGAAAAACAAAAACAGCACAACCAATATGGCATATGACTTTTTACCTCTTGAGTAAAACTCATAAAACGCCATTAACTCAGCACAGAATGCAAGAAAGGCAACACCATTTGAGTTTGAAGCGCTGAAGTGAGAACCCATTCCTCCGTCTGCCCATTCCGAAACCGGTACGGTGATGAATTCCATCATCACAATCACAAACATCGACACAATGTAAAGCTTGATTAATCTTTCAAGATCTTCAGGAGTATCTACATAAATCGATATCGAAGTAATCATTGCTATGATGACTACCATTCTCAGAAAGTACGACGCCATATTTGCATCAAGGTACGATGACCAGAGACACGAAAGTGCCGCATAAGCCGTAAACGCTACATACCAGACTGTGTTATACGGTATAACTACCTTTTTTTCTCTTCGTCCGATCCAAAGCAACATTGCTGCCAGAAGCATCATAATTCCTGTTGCCGTTCCTATGAATTTAACGTTTGTGAAAGCAAAAAGAGTTAACGTATTCACAAAAAAACATATTTCGTAAATTAATCTTGCGGTGTTATCTTCACTTCTCTGAAATTTAAGAACACCGTTTTTAAAAGAGACCATAAAGCACTCCTTTTAGCCCGAAATTTCTTTTGCAAAGTCAGCATAATTACTATGCGCGTCGAAATTCTTCTCCCAAAAGTCACGGGCATTTTCTCTCATCCTCTTTCTTTCATCCTTATCTGAAAGCATGAGCTCTCTGATTTTTGCCAAAAGCTCCTCATCCGTAAAATCTGATGAAATCAGAAGACCGTTGTATCCATCCTTGATAATTTCCTTAACGCCTCCAACATCCGTCGCAATAACAGGGATTGAGAAAGACAGCGCCTCCATCATTGAAACAGGCAACCCTTCCGTCGTGCTGACATTAAGCAAAATATCTACTTTCTCGTTTCTATAAAACTCTCTTACCTGGGTATTTGAAATCCTGCCGATGAGATTTACTTCCATAAAAGTAAGTTTGGTATCGCAGATTTCTTTTACTTGCTGCATCGTTTCACCGTCGCCGATATGTGTCCATTTTACGGTACCGATATTTTCGCCTTCAAGCAAGGCCAATGCCGATGCTATCCTGTCAATCCTTTTAAGACTGACCATTCTTGAACATGAAACAATGTGGAAACAACCATCGTTCATCTCTGATAAGCCGTCATCTTCTGTTCCCAGATATCGGTGGCTTATCTTGTCCTTATAACTTGGAAACTGATCTGCTATATGTTTTTCACCGTCAGCAGAACACGGATGAAGCGCATCTACTCTTTCAAGAAGATATTCACGAAGAGGAAGATAGTTCATAGAGTTCGCATACTTATACACATCGTATCCGTGACCGCGCGAAACAAACTTAATTTTTTTACACCGTGACTGAATATAGTCACGTATCTTACAGCCTACAAGTGCTGTCACAAAAAACCAATAACTGTAGATAGTGACACCGTCGTACTCCGAAAAATCATACTTATCAAGTATATCCTTACACAAAGAGAACTCCCGCTCACCTCGTGCATTGAAATACTCGCAGAAAACTCTCTTTTTGAAGTTGCTTCTTGCTTCTTCATCTTTGGGTGTTTTTGACGGTAAAACAGAATTAACTGCACCGTTCAGAAGGGACATCGCACGGCTTACACGCTTTGATGTCTTACCTATATTGTAGCAATCTGCATTTTGCGGTGTCTGACGTGTTTTCGGAGCATCCTTTCCGAGACCTATAGCAAGCACAATGATTTTATCAAATGCTTCAGCAAGGTAAGGCATCTCCGGCTCAATGAAGGGTTCCTCTGAGGAATACGGGTATGAATTTGTCAAAAGAATAAGACATTTTTTCACCGTAAATCCCCCTCATTTCTATACACATCTTATTGATTGTAGCATTTTAAACGATAAATGTCCACAACAAAATCCCAAAAAAACGTCAGTATCAAACACTTTCGCCCAATTTTTTAACCACTTCCTTGTAGTGATTACCCTTGTGCTCAAAGTTTCTGTAAACGTTATAACTGGGTGCTGCAGGTGAAAGCAGACAAGTTTTTCCTTCTGGTGTAAACTTGTAAGCGGCCGCCACAGCCTCTTCCATAGTTTCGACAGGAACCACATTTTTCTTTGTTCCTTTATCAATAAGTGCCTTACAGATTTTAGTTCCTGTTTCAGGCATTCCGATAATATTTGTAATGCTGCACTCATCAAGATACGTTACGAAATCATCGTAGTATATACCTCTGTCAAGACCACCGAAAATGAGAGTCTCGATAGTACCGAGTGCATCGACTGCACACTCAACCGCGTGCGGAATAGTAGCTATACTGTCATTGTAGAAAGATATGCCTTTAAATGTACCTACAGGCTCCATTCTGTGAGGGATACCCGTAAACTTTTCGACACCTCTTACAACAGCCTCATCATCTGCACCAAAAAGACGTGCGACAGCCTCAGCAAAAAAGATATCCTGATGACAATGCTTTCCGATAAGTCTGTCATTAAGAGTTGTAAGACTCTGCTGATATTCACTCTGCGGTTTTGCACTTACAGCAATCCTCTTGCTTTTGTACTGACTGAAATCGATAAGACCTTCTACATTCTGATCAGCGTTATATATGAGATAGTTTTCATCCGTCTGATGATTAACTATATTAAGCTTCGCATTGATATAGCCTCTGTAACCGTCATAATGGTCAAGATGCTCTTCGTAGATGTTTGTAAAAACTGCGACATCAGGTGAAGTGCGGCAGAACTCAAGCTGATGACATGACATTTCAATAACTGCAATTTTGCCCTCACACTCATCAATTATATCAAAAACAGGTACACCTATATTTCCTACGAGATACGCATCATTTCCTGCTTCGCTTACAAGGTTGTAAATAAGAGTAGATGTCGTCGTCTTACCCTTTGTACCTGTAATGCCGATTTTCTTACACGGCGCATACTGTAAAAACAAATCAACCTGACAAGTAATAAGTACATTTTCAGGGATTTCGATATTTACTATGGGTACACCCGGAGTTTTGATCACAAGCTCATAATCAAAAACCTTATCCATATATCCGTCACCCGTGAGAAGGGTCACGTTTTTATCATCTATTGAAATTTCCTTTTTATCCGCAATGGCAAGCGGCTTTTCAGGAAAATATTTTCTGATGTAATTGTAAGTAGAGACACCTTCTCTGCCAAAGCCGAGAATAACGATGTCTTTATCCCTCAAAAACTCAACTAAATTATGACTCATTGTCAACATCTCCCGTCAGATAATCAAAACTCGCACTCAGCATTGCAACGCTGTGTCCTTATAAGAGAGCCTTTTTCGACTGCGCCGTTTTCAGCTCCGCACCACGGGCAATAAATGTGGTCCATCGGTGCTGACAAGTCCGTAGAAATAGGCACACTCGTATCTCTGACTACTTCGAAACGTTTATAACAACAATCACACTGTTTTTTCATAATAATCCTGCTCCAAAAAAATAGGGCGGAAAAAGACCGCCCATATTATAGATATCAAATTATCTGTTGCCGCCAAAAAGACTCTGACGTGCTTTGCGGATCTCTGCAATATTTGAAGAAAGCACTTCATCGCTGTTTCTCATGATATCCTCAACAAACTCTGCTGCGCCTGTACGGATTTCATTTGACCATTTTTCAGCCTTTGTCTTAGTCTCAGTTGCCTGATTGTTAGCATCGAGGAGGATTGCCTCTGCACGGTTCTGTGCATCTTTGAGAATCTTCTCTGCCTCTGCTGTAGCCTGTGCTCTTACTCGGTCAGAATACTCATGTGAAAGACGTGCAATCTCTGAGCTTTCAACCATCTGACGAGCCTGCTCTGAAGCTGCCTCGATAGTTGCATTAGCATTTGACTCTGCTGTAGCTGTGATAGAAGCTGCTTTTTCCTTAGCATCAGCAAGGATACCGTCTGCCTCCGTCTGAGCTGAAGAAACGATAGAAGAAGCCTCGTTGTTAGCCTTAGCAATAAGGTTATTGTGGTGAGCAACAACTTCCTGTGCCTTTTCGATTTCGATAGGAAGATCATAACGGATGTCTTCTACGCACTGCTTGATTGTCTCAGCATCAACAGCAACCTTTCCGCCTGAAAGAGGTATCTTACTACCTGTTTCAAGTGTATCCTCAATCTTATCAAGTAAACCCTGTACGTTCATTTTTAATTCATCCTTTCTTTTTTATGCCATTGACAATATCTTCATATACCTCTTCGGGTACGAATTTCGAAACATCTCCGCCAAGCTCACAGACCTGCTTGACGATACTTGAGGAAAGGTACATATAATCAGCACCTGCAGTGACAAACACAGTCTCAACATCAGGATTAAGCTCCTTATTTGTAAGTGCCTGCTGAAACTCATCCTCAAAGTCTGATACGGCACGTAAGCCCTTTACGATCGCAGTAGCATTTTTAATCTTCGCATATTCTGCAAGTAAGCCGTCATAATAATCCACCTTAACATTCGGCATATCAGCTGTACAACGTCTGATAAGCTCCATTCTTTCGTTATAGCTGAAGCATCCGACCGGCTTTTTGTGGTTTATCATAACTACGACGATCACTTCATCGAAAAGTTTTGCCGCACGTTTTATGACACTGAGGTGTCCGTTTGTGATGGGATCAAAACTTCCGGGGTAGATTACAGTTTTCATTCGGAATCCACTCCTTCGTTGAGCCTGTAAACCGTAAGTGCAAGCTTACTGTACTTATACTCACGGTAGATAGAAAAGCGACCTGCACTCTGCGGCATTTCTTCGCCGTAGGGATGTTCGCAGACTATCACACCACCGTCATTCATAACATCTGCCACGAGAGGTAATGCTTTCTGAATAAGTCCCTTTGAATACGGAGGATCCAGAAAAACAATGTCAAACTTTTTCTTCGTGTTTCTGAGAAACGCAAAGGCGTCTGACTGCAACACGGCAGAATTTTTATGAAGTCCCGTAGAGAGAAGATTAGACTTGATTACGCTGACAGCATCTTTGCTAAGATCTGTGAATGTGGCGTATGCCGCACCCCTGCTGAGAGCTTCAATTCCAAGCTGTCCTGAACCTGCAAAAAGGTCAAGCACTTCTCTGCCTTCTATTTCAAATTGTATTATGCTGAATATCGCTTCTTTAACTCTGTCTGTGGTCGGACGTACGTCCTCTCCTTCGAGAGTTTTCAGAACCCGACCTCTTGCTGAACCTGTTATTACTCGCACGGTACAAGCTCCTGTCATTTTAATATATAGTTACACTATCTTACATTGTATTATCACACTTTTTCGGGTGTGTTGTCAATATCTTTTCTGAAATAATTATAAACTTTTTCAGCTGTGGAACGATTTATTCCCTCTGCTTTACACAGTTGTTCTATGCTTGCCTCTTTAATAGCAGCGACCGTTTTAAAATGCTTAAGAAGTGCTTTGCTCTTTTTCTCGCCCACACCTTCAATTTTCGTCAGAGTTGCATTGAACATCGACTTTTTATGCTTAGAGTGATGGTATGCAACAGAATAGCGGTGAACCTCTTCCTGAATGGTCGAAATCAGCGTAAACGCCTGACGTTTTGAGTTGATTGCGATCTCTCCTCCGTCGTGAGCTATCGCTCTCGTGCGGTGCTTACTGTCCTTGACCATACCGTATACCGGAATATCAAGTCCGAAAGCCCTGACTATCGGCAAAACGGCATTGACCTGACCCATACCACCGTCAAGAAGAATCAGATCAGGCAATATACCAAAACCTTCTTCTGTCTCTTTATCCTCCATATAGCGGTTAAGGCGACGTGATATAACTTCAGCCATTGAAGCATAGTCATCCTGACCGTCAAATCCCTTTATAGAAAATCGACGATAGTTCTTTTTATACGGAAGACCGTTTTTAAAAACAACCATACCTGCAACATTGTCGCTGCCCGCCGTATGAGAAATGTCATATGACTCTATAAAAACAGGAGCTTTCGGCAGATCGAGAAGCCTTGTCAGTTCATCGAGTGCCGCAGTAGTCTTTCCGCTTCTGCCCATTGAAAGAGCAAGCTTCTGCGAGGCATTATTTCTGCACATAGTCACAAGCTCAAGCTGTCTGCCTCGCTGAGGGATATTTATCTCAACCTTACGTCCCGCAAGCTCCGAAAGCCACTGTGAAAGCACCTCTTCGTCGCTTACCTCACCATCAACAGTAACCCTTTTAGGGACTGTACGCCCCATTGAATAAAATCTCGTTATGAGTTCGCTTCTCGTTTCGGGCAAAGAGTTCATTTCATCAAAAAGAAACCACTCATTGTCCCGCAGTCTTCCGTCAAAAAAGCGAAGAACTGACAGGCAGAATTTATCCTCTGCCTGAGCGATTGCAAAAACATCCTGTTCCTTGACATCCGAACCTGCAACCTTCTGCTTCTCTTTGATTTTTTTGATGGCGGCAATTCGGTCACGCAGCTTTGCAGCCTTTTCAAACTCAAGGTTTTCAGCAGCTTCTTCCATCTCCGCAGTAAGATCTGCGACAATTTTCGCACTGTCACCCTGAAGGAATCTGACCGCTGAGTCAACCGCCTCGTTATAGTCCTTACAGCTGATTTTTCCTGCACACGGAGCTGAACATTGTTTAATAAAATAATTCAGACACGGTCTGCCTTTGCCTATCTCACGCGGAAAGTTTTTATTGCATCCGGGCAGCATAAAAATCTTCAGAGCTTCATCGACAGACGAGCTGACGCTGAACGAACTCGTATAAGGTCCGATGTAACGTGCATCGTCGTTGCCTTTCTGCAGAACTGCCGTGATTTTCGGCCATTCACCCTTTGTGACTCGGATATATGAATATCCTTTGTCATCTTTCAGAAGAATATTATACTTAGGTGAATATTGTTTTATCAGCGAACACTCAAGGACAAGTGCCTCAAACTCATTATCAGTAAGGATATAGTCAAAATCATCGACGTTTTCGACCATTCGTCTTACTTTTATGGAATGAGTGTTCTGCGAGCCGAAATACTGGCTGACTCGGTTTTTAAGTGCCTTAGCCTTGCCTACGTAAATAATCTTCCCCTTGTCATTTTTCATAAGATACACGCCCGGAGTTTTCGGTAAAGCCATAGCTTTTTTTCTGAGTTCCTGAATCTGCATAACACTCACCTCCTGAAAATTTATAAACAAAAAAGGCTGCCAAATTCAGGCAACCTTCTTTAAACTAAATATGATTATACAGCAAAACCTGAATTTACAAGCTTAACAAGCTCTTCAACAGCCTGCTCTTCATCCGGACCTGCAGCGATAACCTTAACAGTTGTACCGCCGTCGATACCCAATGAAAGTACACCAAGCAAACTCTTAGCATTAGCACGGCGTTCTTCCTTCTCAATCCAGATAGATGATTTGAAGCAATTAGCCTTCTGAATGAAGAATGTAGCAGGACGTGCGCTCAAGCCAACCTGATTCTGAACTGTAACTTCTTTCTCAAACATAACTTAATATCTCCCAATCCAAATAAATTCAAAGCAATGCTTAATTATCAGCTTACCACTTGTTAATTATTATATCACAAAACTTTTTATCGTCAACAAATAAACTTCAGTTTGAAAATAATTCGTATTGTAGTCCAAATGTTAAGATTTTAAAAACCTTTTGTTTGTGCAGAATAACTATGGCATATCAAGCATTTTGTTGCACTATGACTATTTTTCTTCGCTGTTTTTAAGATTTTCCAGAAATTGCTTGTCTTTTTTGTCTAAATCTGCGGTTTCAAGCAAATCCGGACGTCGGAGATATGTCCTGGTGAGTGACTGTTCTCTTCGCCATTTGTTGATGTTTGCATGGTGTCCCGACAAGAGCACATCAGGCACTTTCTTTCCGTGCCACTCGTATGGCCGTGTATACTGAGGATATTCGAGAAGAGAATTATAATGACTTTCATCTTCAAAAGCGGCATCCTCAGCAAGTACACCCGGCAGCATCCTCGAAATACTGTCTGCAAGTACGAGTGCCGGGAGTTCACCGCCTGTAAGCACATAGTCACCGATAGAAATCTCTTCATCGACGATTTCCTCGATCACTCTTTCGTCAATGCCCTCATAGTGACCGCAAAGAATTGCGATATTCTCCATCTGAGACAGTTCTTTTACTCTTTCCTGAGTAAGTGTCTTTCCCTGCGGAGACATATAAATAAGATGCGGTCTTCTGCCGATTTTTTCCTCCAGATCGCAGAAACAGTCATAGATAGGATCAACCTGCATAAGCATACCGAGTCCTCCGCCATAAGTCGCATCATCGACACGTCGGTGCTTATCTTTTGAATAGTCTCTGATATTTACGCAATTTATTTCAACAAGTCCGCCTTCACGTGAGCGACCGATAATGCTTTCACTGAGCACACGTTCACACATTTCAGGAAAAAGCGTCATTATGTCAATTCTCATCGTCAAAAATTCCTCTCAAAGGTCTGATTTCTACTCGGTTTGCCGCAACGTCGACGTTTATTACCACACTCGGAATAGCGGGAATAAGATATTCCTCACCGTCTTTGGTTATATGCCATACATCATTGGCTCCCGTTTCACTGACATCAGAGAGTTCGCCATAGCATTTCTCAGGCGAGTCAGCATCAAATACATCACAGCCGATAAGCTCGGAGATAAAATATGAGCCTTCTTTGATTTTCGCATCAGCACGTCTGATATACAAAACCTTATTTCTGAGTGCTGAAGCCTTTTCGACGGTATCGATACCTTCGAGTTTAACTATAGCAACATTACCGTGAGGTCTTGCAGAAAGTACTTTTATGCTTTTCTCCCCACTATTATCATAGTAAAAAGTTTTGAATTGTTTCACAAATTCAGGACCGTCTGCCCACGGATTAAGACGCATCTCTCCACGTACACCGTGAGTACCGACTATCTGTCCCACTTCAAGAAATTCTTTAATCATAAAATCACCATACAGTGTAATATCAAAGTTCAAAAAGGGCCGCCAAAGCAGCCCTTTTTTCTTTCAGCTTAGTCAATTTCAACAGAGATTTTCTGCTCACTGCGGTTAGCCGCTGAACGCATAACTGTTCTGATAGCTTTTGCGATTCTGCCCTGCTTACCGATAACACGTCCCATATCGTCGGGAGCTACGTGAAGATGGTATACTATCACACCGTCCTCATCCGGCTCATCAACAACAACTGAAACTGCTTCAGGATCATTTACAAGGCCCTGAGCGATCTTTGTCAATAACTCTTTCATCTTTTAATTCCTCCGAAAGGGTGGCGGGAATAATCCGAACCATTTTATCGGATGATTTCCTCCAGCAAATTATTTAATGATGCCGTTCTTCTTAAAGAGATCCTTAACTGTATCTGTGGGCTGAGCACCGTTTGCAAGCCACTTTGCAGCCTTTTCTGCATCGATATTAACCTCTGCAGGATCTGTCATCGGGTTGTAAGTACCGATTTCTTCGATGAATCTGCCGTCACGGGGATACTTTGAATCTGCTACTACTACACGATAGAAAGGAGCTCTCTTTGCACCCATACGACGAAGTCTGATTTTAACCATGATAAATTCCTCCAAAAATAAATAATAAAATAATTTATATATCAATCACGCAAAGTGAATTGTGCGTGTTGAAAACCTTGGTTTAGATATTAAAACCTTTAAACTGTGAGAGGTCGGGACGGCCGCCTCTTCTGCGTTTCTTGCCCTTACCGTTGAGCTGTTTAAACATCTTCTGCATCTGCTTGTGCTGTGAGATGAGTCTGTTGACATCCTCAACCTGCTGACCACAACCCTGTGCAATTCTGCGCTTTCTTGACGGGTTGATGATATCAGGTCTTTCGCGCTCCTGCGGTGTCATCGACTGTATAATAGCCTTGAGTCTGTCAAACTGTCTTTCGTCAATGTCCACATCCTTGATCTTCTTTTCCATACCCGGAATCATTGAAAGTGTATCCTTGATAGAACCCATCTTTCTGACCTGATCAAGCTGTTCCATAAGGTCATTAAGGTCAAACTTGTTCTGACGAAGCTTTTTCTCAAGTTCCATAGCCTTCTTCTCGTCGAGGGCCTGCTCTGCTTTTTCGATAAGAGAAAGCATATCGCCCATGCCGAGAATTCTCGAAGCCATTCGGTCGGGATGGAAAATGTCGAGATCTGTAAGCTTTTCACCGATACCTACAAACTTGATCGGTTTGCCCGTAACGGCTCTTGTAGAAAGAGCAGCACCGCCTCGTGTATCACCGTCGAGCTTTGTAAGAACGATACCGTCAATTCCCAAAGCGTCGTTAAAGCTTGTCGCAACGTTAACTGCGTCCTGACCTGTCATTGAGTCAACGACAAGAAGGATTTCGTGAGGCTTGACCTCAGCCTTGACGTTTTTGAGCTCAGTCATAAGCTCTTCATCAATATGAAGTCGACCTGCAGTATCAAGAAATACGTAGTCATAGCCCTGATCTTTAGCGAGTTTTATAGCTTCACTTGCGATCACTACGGGGTTGATCTGTCCCATTTCGAAAACAGGAAC
>JAZRNG010000191.1:0-6826 GCA_045648065.1 Acutalibacteraceae bacterium
CCATCTGTTTGGCTAAGCTTAGCGATGCTGGTTCCAACGGTCATCATAACACGCTTTGAAAATGTAAGAACACCTAGAGCAATCGCAATACCTCCGATTGTAGCAGTAACTCGTGGGTCGGTAAGCAAGTTTGTTGCAACACCGGTCTTGTCAAAAACCATATCATAGTAAAGAGCTGTTACATTAGCAGAACTGTTCTGACCTATGCTATAAGATGAGAATATACCTGATGCGATATATCCAACTTTAACAAAGGTATCATATTTGCTGAATTTCATTATACGGTTAGCGAAAAACTTGTTAAACAAAGACACCAGAACAAACGCAATAATTCCTGCGCCCAGTGGGTTTAAAATCCACGTAGACGCAAATTTGTAAATCTGGGGAAGGTTTACGGCAAGAACTTCGGGATTTGAATAGTCAGCATAGAAAAGACCCCAACCAATGATAGCACCTGTAATAGACTGGTTAGCTGAAACAGGGAACTTTAAGTAACTCATAATGAATACAGTCAATCCTGCACAAGCAAAAATTATTGCCGCCTTCCATGCAGATTGCCAACGAAGAGCTTCGACTGTTCCGCTTGCAATAGCATTATTAGCTTTGTCAAGAGAAGCGATAACCTCATTGCTGGTTGCAAGATTTGCTACTGAGGTGATGTTGTTTGCGCCGCCGATAAAAGCACCAATTATAACAAAAATTGAAATGATAATAATAGAAGTGCGGTATTTAACGACGCGGGTAGCAACAGCAGTACCAAAAGCGTTTGCTGCATCGTTGGTACCCAAAGACCATCCCATGAACAAACCTGAAATTAATAATAAATATATCATTATTTTTTACGCCTTTCTTGTAACTAACATAATCTGAATTTTGTCTGCTATATTTTCAATCAGGTCTGAAATAGCGCAGAGGTGTTCAATAAGGTTTGCAAGCTGCATACGTTCTGCAAGTCCCATATCAAGAGCGTAAGTTTTTTTATACAGCTGTCTTTCGATATCGTCAACCTTAGACTCCTGCTCGCGAATTTGATCGAGAATAGAATGATCCTTTAAGAATGGACCAAAATTATCAAACAGTTTGCTGATAGCGTCTTTAAGCAAATCAAACTGTACCTTGAGGATAGACATTATCTCAAGTAAAGAATCACAGTATCCATCGGGAAGTTTAATGTTTTGGACAAGAACCATTTCAGCAAAAGCTTCGCACTTATTTGCAACTCGGTCGCATATTGAGGCGATTTCAATTATTTCTTCACGGCTTGAAGGCAGAAAAGAAGTTCCTGCGAGAGAGTCAATCATTCGGCGCAAAGATATATCTGCGATGGATTCCTGCTCACAAACCTCTTGGCAAAGAGAATGTAGGATTTCTGTGTCAGCGTCGGTTGCGCAGGCAGCACGAACGAAGCTTTCAAACTTC
This sequence comes from Acutalibacteraceae bacterium, assembly GCA_045648065.1. GTDB lineage: Bacteria > Bacillota > Clostridia > Oscillospirales > Acutalibacteraceae > CAG-488. Next base: position 1,420 of record JAZRNG010000191.1, read on the forward strand.
ATCATACAGTTCTCAACATCATTGATTTGTGTCATAATAAGCTTGTGGATATTATGGGTTTCTGTTTTTTTAAACATAAAATCAAACTCCTTTTATAAATTAATCTTTAATGTATTATACTATATTATGCGAAAATTGTCAAATTTTTATCATAAAAATAGTGCATAAAAAAAACAATAAAATTTATACAATGTGTGATATGTTTTAGTCAGCATATTCAAGGTGTTTTCATGAAACATTTTCCAATATTTTTCGTCTATATCACTAAAGGGAGGTTTTGTCTATGAAAAAGATTATTATTTTTGCTCTTTTGGGTTGTTTGCTACTTACATCCTGTCAGACTGATGTAGCGATAGACAGGGACGAGTGGGGATTGGTACTTGCCGCGGAAAATGTTACCGATACCGGACTGACTCTTGTTTTCACACAATCGGGCGACCGACCGACAGGTGAACTTCAGACGGGTGAGTGGTATACGCTTGATAAATTTACAGACGGCGAGTGGATAGTTCTTGATACCGAGCCGCTTGACTATGCATGGAATGCGATAGCGTATATGATTAAAGAAAATGACGTCACTAAACTTGACGTAAACTGGGAATGGCTCTATGGCAGACTTCTTGCAGGTAAATACCGTATTAATAAGGAGATAATGAATTTTCGTCAGGCGGGTGACTATGACGAGAAAATCTACAGCGCCGAGTTTGAGGTGAAAGAAGATTGATGAATAAGCTAACAAAAAAGATGCAGATTAGTCTGCATCTTTTTCTTTGTCTACAATGTCGTCGGGGAAGAAATCATATATGTTTGAATAGGATTGCTGCTCGCTTTCGTTAAGCGGCGGTCTCGGCTGGAGACCGGTACACTCTCTGGCGGAGCTTGTTTCGTCTATTGTGATTCTGCACATATTGTAATCTTCTCTGAATGGACGTTTTTTCTTGTTCATAAATGACCGCCTCCGTTCACACCTTATTCTTTGCACAAATTTTCAAAAAATACATACATTTAGTCGGTTGACGAATCTGTTAGGATGCAGTATAATATCCTTTGCAGTACAAAAGGCGAGGGAAAATAAAATGCAACAATTAAAACAAAAGTTTTCAATAAAAGATTATATAAAAGAAAATAAAGATTTGCTTCTTTTATCATATTGGTTGCTTTACGGTATAGTATTTTGGTCGCTCGAGTTATGGGATGGCAGAGTGTATCATCCCGTTGTAAGTGTCCTTGACGGATATATACCTTTTTCTGCGTGGTGGGTTGTTCCGTATTTTTTCTGGTTTGTATACATAATAGGAAGCATCGCGTGGTTCTTTTTTATGGACAGGCCTGCGCTTGCGAAGTATATGTGGTTTGTCATTATCACACACTCAATAATAGCCGCAGTGTATTTCGTATATCCTACCAGCCAGTTGTTAAGACCTGAGGTTACAGGAGATGGTTTGTTTAATGATATTGTAAGGTGGCTTTATGGTTACGATACCAATACCAATGTCTGTCCGTCAATTCATGTCGCAGGTTCATTTGCGGTTATGTTCGCGGCGCTTTCGGCGAAAAGTATAAAAAGTAAATGGATTAAAGTTTTATATGTAATAGCCGCGGTTATGATTTGTGCATCGACAGTCTTTTTAAAGCAACATTCGATTGTGGATGTATGGTGGGGAGTTGTTTTGTCGGCAGCGGTGTATCCCTTTGTATTCGGTAAAAATAAATATAGCAGAGCACTTCTTAAACTTGTGGATATAAGTGAATAATATGGTAAAAATACTGCATTAAATTATATTTGGTGCAGTATTTTTGTATTATTTTGTATTATTTAATAAATTATGGAAAAAAATATAAAAATAGCTTGACAAACAGTACTTGACTTTGGTATACTATTTAGGCTGGGCTAATAATGTGGACTAAAAGGAGGTAAAATTATGTTTACCGAACAGGAAAGAGCCAGATTAGCGGTCGGGCTTAAAGAAACGAAGAAGGTAATCACCGCAGGATGCGAGATGGTTTATCTTGCAGAGGATGCACCTAATGCCATTTATGACGAGATAAAGAAAATGGCGGGGGATAAGCTTAGCATAGTTCCTACTATGAAAGAGCTTGGCAGACTTTGCGGCATTGATGTCAAGGCATCATGCGCGGCACTTCGCAGAAATTAACTTTGTATCATATCTCCTACTGGAGTTATAGATAAATATTTAAAGAAGGAGGATAATCCGTTATGCCTACATTTAATCAGTTGGTAAGAAGGGGCAGAGAGACATCAGTAAAGAAGTCAACAGCTCCTGCTCTTCAGAAGAGCCTTAACTCTCTTAAGAAGAGAACAAACGACCACAGCTCACCGCAGAAGAGAGGCGTATGTACCGCAGTAAGAACTGCTACACCGAAGAAGCCGAACTCAGCTCTCAGAAAGATTGCCAGAGTAAGACTTACAAACGGTATTGAAGTTACAGCTTACATCCCCGGTATCGGCCATAACTTGCAGGAGCACAGTGTTGTTCTTATCAGAGGCGGAAGAGTTAAGGACTTGCCTGGTACAAGATACCACATCATCCGTGGAACTCTCGACGCTCAGGGCGTTGCTAACAGAATGCAGTCGCGTTCTAAGTACGGCGCTAAGAAGCCTAAGGCTGAGAAGAAGTAATTTTTCTCAAAATGTGCATTTCGGTTATATTCTTTAACATAAATAAGCATATAACCTTGTGCATAAAACGGAGCTTTGGAAAATTAAGCTCAGAGTACCTATGATACTCATAGCCTCAGAAAATGAGGCGTCAAATTTATGAAGGAGGGAAGCAACTATGTCAAGAAAAGGTTATATTGCTAAGAGAGAAGTTCTTGCAGACCCTATCTACAACAGCGTTGTAGTTACAAAGCTTATCAACAACATCATGCTTGACGGTAAGAAGGGTGTAGCACAGAAGATTGTCTATGATGCATTCGAAATCATCGCAGAAAAGACAGGCAGAGACGCTCTTGAAGTATTTGGCGAAGCACTTGATAATATCATGCCTGTACTTGAAGTAAAGGCTCGCCGTGTCGGCGGTGCTACTTACCAGGTACCGATGGAGGTTCGTCCTGAAAGACGTCAGACTCTTGGTCTCAGATGGCTTACACGTTACTCACGTGAGCGTAATGAGAAGACAATGAAGGAAAGACTCGCTAACGAGCTTCTTGATGCACTTAACGGAACAGGCGGTTCTGTTAAGAAGCGTGAAGATACTCACAAGATGGCAGAGGCAAACAAGGCTTTTGCACATTACAGATGGTAATCTTCGCATAATTTATATCGACATAAAAGTTTTATACAGTTATTTTATCAATTCTGAAAGGAGGAAACGATAAATGGGTAGAGAATTTTCTTTGGAAAACACAAGAAATATCGGTATCATGGCTCATATCGACGCAGGTAAGACCACTACTACCGAGAGAATTTTGTATTATACCGGACGTATCCACAAGATGGGTGAGACTCATGACGGCGCAGGTACAATGGACTGGATGGCGCAGGAGCAGGAGCGTGGTATCACAATCACTTCAGCTGCTACAACATGTCAGTGGAAGGGTAAGAGAATCAACATCATCGATACACCGGGACACGTTGACTTTACTGTTGAAGTTCAGCGTTCACTCCGCGTACTTGACGGTTCTGTAACTGTTATGTGTGCTAAGGGCGGCGTTGAGCCTCAGTCAGAAACTGTTTGGCGTCAGGCTAATGACTACAACGTACCCAGAATGATTTATGTTAATAAGATGGACATTCTCGGTGCTGACTTCTATCATGTTATCGACATGGTTAAGGAGAGACTTAAGGCTAATGGTGTGCCCATTCAGCTTCCGATTGGTGCTGAGGAAACATTCAAGGGTATCGTTGACCTTATGACAATGAAGGCAGAGGTATATTACGACGACCTCGGAAACGACGTTCGTGAGGAAGAAATCCCTGCTGATATGCTTGACAAAGCAGAAGAGTACAGAGCAAACATGGTTGAGGCTATTGCTGAAACTGATGAAGAGCTCATGATGAAGTACCTCGAGGGCGAGGAGATTTCAATTGATGAATTGAAGGCTGCTCTCCGTAAGGCTACAATCGCTAACGAAATCGTTCCGATGTGCTGCGGTACATCATACAGAAATAAGGGTGTTCAGCTTCTTCTCGACGCTATCGTAGATTATGTGCCGGCACCGACAGATATTGCAAACATCAAGGGTATTGTTCCTGATACAGATGAAGAGCAGGAGAGACCGTCTTCAGATTCAGAGCCCTTCTCAGCTCTCGCATTCAAGATTGCAACAGACCCGTTTGTTGGTAAAATCTGCTTCTTCAGAGTATATTCCGGTACAGTAAACGCCGGTTCATATGTTCTGAACGCATCAAAGGGTAACAAGGAGCGTCTTGGACGTATTCTCCAGATGCATGCAAACCACAGAGAAGACATCGACATTGTATACTCAGGTGATATCGCAGCTGCGGTTGGTCTTAAAAATACAACAACAGGTGACACACTTTGTGATGAAAAGCATCCGATTATCCTTGAATCGATGAACTTCCCTGAGCCTGTTATCCGTGTTGCTATTGAACCGAAGACAAAGGCTGGTCAGGAGAAGATGGGTATCGCTCTTCAGAAGCTTGCTGAAGAAGACCCGACATTCAAGACATACACTGACGAAGAAACAGGCCAGACAATTATCGCTGGTATGGGTGAGCTTCACCTTGAGATTATTGTTGACCGTCTCCTTCGTGAGTTTAAGGTAGAGGCTAACGTTGGTGAACCTCAGGTTTCTTACAGAGAGGCTATCAGAAAGCCTGTTGACATTGAGCACAAGTATGCTCGTCAGTCAGGTGGTAAGGGTCAGTACGGACACGTATTGATGAAGATGGAGCCGCTTGAGGAAGGTAAGGGTTACGAATTCGTTAACGCAGTTGTCGGCGGTGCTATTCCTAAGGAGTACATCCCCGCAGTTGATGCCGGTGTACAGGGTGCTATGCAGTCAGGTATACTTGCAGGCTACAACGTAGTTGACGTAAAGGTTACACTTTACGATGGTTCTTACCATGAAGTCGACTCATCAGAAATGGCGTTTAAGATTGCCGCTTCTATGGCATTCAAAGAGGGTATGAAGAAGGCTGACCCTGTAATCAAGGAGCCTATCATGCTTGTAAACGTTATTATGCCTGACGAGTACCTCGGTGACGTTATGGGTGACCTTAACTCACGCCGTGGTATGATTCAGAAGATGGAAGCTCTCTCAGGTGCACAGAGAATCCCAGCTATGGTTCCGCTTTCAGAGATGTTCGGTTATGCTACCGAGCTCCGTTCAAGAACTCAGGGCCGTGGTCAGTACACTATGGAGCCGTCACACTATTCTGAAGTACCTAAGTCAATTCAGGATAAGATTGTAAACGACC
>JAZRNG010000192.1:0-2360 GCA_045648065.1 Acutalibacteraceae bacterium
ATTTTCTGCAAGAGCATTAATAATTTCTGAAATTCTGCCGAATTTATTTTCAACAAAAACTGAGAGCTGCTTTACGTACATAGTATTATCCCCCTTATATTTTTCTCTTATCAATTACGCGCTTTGCTTTGCCTTCGCTTCTTGTGATAGATTTCGGGTTAACAAGGCGCACCTTTGCACCGATGCCGAGCATCGAGCGAAGCTCATTAGTGATAGTCTTTTCAAGTCTTTCGATTGACTTAACGTCATCTGTAAACATTGACTCGTCCATTTCAACGTTGACTTCAAATGTATCGTTATTATTAACACGGTCAACGATGATCTGATAGTTCGGTGTGATGCCGCTGCCAACCTTGAGAAGAACTTCTTCAACCTGTGACGGGAATACATTAACACCGCGGATGATAAGCATATCGTCACTTCTGCCCTGCGGCTTGTTCATACGAACGTGAGTTCTGCCACAAGCACACTTTTCATAGTTAAGAGAGCAGATATCTCTTGTTCTGTAACGGATAAGCGGGAAGCCTTCTTTTGTGATTGTTGTGAAAACAAGCTCACCTGAAGCACCTGCCGGAAGAACCTCACCTGTATCGGGATCGATAATCTCCGGAATGAACATATCCTCGCAAACGTGCATACCGCACTGCTCTGAACATTCATAAGAAACGCCCGGCCCCATAATTTCTGAAAGGCCGTAAATATCATAAGCTTTGATGCGAAGCTTCTCTTCGATAGCGTGGCGCATTTCCTCTGTCCACGGTTCAGCACCGAAGATACCGACTTTAAGCTTAAGGTTATCCGTCTGACCTGCTTCTTCGATAGCTTCACCAAGATACATAGCATAAGAAGGAGTACAGCAAAGGCAGGTTGAACCGAAGTCTACCATTGTCTGAATCTGGTTAGCTGTATTGCCTGAAGAAATAGGAATAACAGTTGCACCGATCTTTGTTGCACCACCGTGAGCACCGAGACCGCCTGTGAAAAGTCCGTAACCGTATGCAACCTGAATGAAATCAGTATTATCAAGACCTATAGCAGTCATCATACGTGCGACACAGTTATCCCACTTATCGAGGTCGTTGCGGGTGTAACCAACAACTATCTTTTTACCGGTTGTACCGCTTGAAGCGTGTACACGAACAATATTTTCCATCGGCTCTGCAAAAAGTCCGTACGGATAATAATCTCTTAAATCCTGTTTATATGAAAACGGAAGCTTATGTAAGTCTTCGATTCCGTGAATATCCGAAGGTTTGAGTCCGAGCTCGTCCATTCTTTTTCTGAAGAGTTCAACTCGCTCGTACATTCTGTTTACCTGCCAACAAAGACGCTCTGACTGAAGTTTTTCGAGCTCTTCGCGCGGCATGGTTTCGATTTCCTGCTGCCACATTGCCATTTGAATCACCTTTTTCTTAACTGTAGAAATGTTTATCAGGAGTGCAGAAAACTGCACTCCTGTAAATTTTAGAATAAGCCTGAGATTACACCGTTTTCATCAACGTCAATTTTCTCGGCTGCCGGTACTTTAGGAAGACCGGGCATTGTCATAATATCACCTGTAAGCACAACAATGAAGCCTGCACCTGCTGATACTTTGACATTTTTGATCGTAACTGTGAAGTTATCAGGTGCACCGAGCTTCGTCGGGTCATCTGAGAAGCTGTACTGTGTTTTTGCAACACAGATGGGAAGATTTTCAAAGCCGAGCTCTTTGAGAGTTTCAATCTGCTTCTTCGCAGCCGGAAGAATGCTGATACCGTTACCGCCGTAAACGCGTTTAACGATTGCTTCGATTTTATCTTCGATTGAGCCGTCAAGCTCATATGAGAATGAGAAGTCATTTTCCTTTTCACAAAGTGCAACAACTTCCTTTGCAAGGTCCTCGCCACCCTTGCCGCCTTCAGCCCAAACGTTTGAAAGAACAACGTTTACGCCGAGGTCTTTACACTTATCAATGATAAATTCGATTTCCTTGTCTGTATCTGTCGGGAATCTGTTGACAGCAACAACGCAGGGAAGCTTATAAACATTGGTAATATTTGAAACGTGACGAAGAAGATTCGGAACGCCCTTTTCAAGTGCTTCAAGATTTTCTGAGCCAAGCTCTGTCTTTGCAAGACCACCGTGCATTTTAAGAGCACGTACTGTTGCAACCATAACAACTGCAGAAGGCTTAAGACCAGCATAACGGCACTTGATATCAAGGAACTTTTCAGCACCGAGATCTGCACCGAAGCCTGCTTCCGTAACAGCGTAATCACCAAGGCGCATAGCCATTCTTGTTGCGATAACGGAGTTACAACCGTGAGCAATATTTGCGAAAGGTCCACCGTGAACAAACGCGGGTGTGCCTTCGAGAG
>JAZRNG010000193.1:0-11725 GCA_045648065.1 Acutalibacteraceae bacterium
CTTTCAAATATAAATATACGACGGTCAATGTTATCAGGAAGTTCTTCCTTTACCACCTTTGAAAGCGGCATTGAAGGTACATACGGGTCAGCATGTGCTATTTCAATGTAATCTGCAAGGTCATCAAAAGTAATCGTTTCTTTTTGTGAAAGCGGATTGTCAGCACTCATTATCAGCGAATAAGTAAATTCTGTCACCATCTCATAACAGAAACCTTTTTCTTCAAGCATTGCTTTGAAATACTTGTCGTAATTTTCCGCATATCTTATAATGCCGAGTTTATAATCATGCTCCAGCATATTGCGGATTGTACGCTGAGAATTTGTTTCCTTGTAGAAAATTTCTGCAGCTTCCTTGGAAAGTGATTTCGAAAACTGTGAAAATGCTTCGGAAATGTAACAAGCTCTCGGCACAGAAATCGAAAACTTTTGCTTCTTTGCCGAACCTTTTTTATAAAAGTTTTCGACCTCATCGATCTGATTAAGAATTCCCTTAGCATAATTTATGAATTCTTCGCCTTCAGGAGTAAGCTCCATACCCTTTGTTGTACGTTCAAAGATTGATATCCCTATGTCTGCTTCAAGCTCCTTGATGGAACGGCTGACATTAGGTGCCGCAATCAATAAGGTTTCAGCTGCTTTGTTCAGTGAGCCAACCTTCGCAACCTCAACAGCATATTTCATATGCAAAATATTCATAACTTCACCTCTTTTAAAAGGTTTACTGAATAATTATACACCTATTTATACAAATGTTCAATATTATTTAAAAATTAAATAAATTCAAAAAAATATCATCAACCTTAAACGAATTGCGGTATTTCTTTTGTTTTACACTGTTTTCAAACGTATTTTTTGCAATAGTTATGCGTTTTTGCCGTCGGCGAAACGTCGGCGAAATGGGGTTTCACACCCAGAATTCGTTGATTCTACTGGGTTTGTCGGAGTGTTTTTAACGCTTCAAATCCCCCACTCCGACCAACTAAGTACAACTTAGGTAATACAACCGAAATCCCTTGAACGCGGGGTTTCGGTCTTTTTTTGTTTTCAAGCACTCTGAAAATGAGTGCTTTTTGCATTTTTAGGAGTACCGGTGTAATTGTAATCGTTTTACGGAGTTTCAAATAGTTTTACGGGGTTTCAAATAGTTTGTCGGAGTATGTAATAGTTTAACGGAGTATAAAGTAAAGGTGTACGGAGTACGGGTAATAGTGTACGGAGTACAGGTAAAAGTGTACGGAATATAAAAATTACAAAACCCATTGACAAACATCTATATGTTGAATATAATAATATATAGATAATTATCTATGGGAGGTGTTACAGTGAACGAAAGAAAAATAGCTCTTATATTCAAAGCACTTGGCGATGAAAACAGAATCCGTATTTTGAAAATGCTCAAAGGCGGAGAAAAATGTGCTTGTAAATTACTTGATGAGCTCAATGTAACACAACCCACATTATCTCATCACATGAAAATCCTTTGTGATTCAGGTCTTGTTATTGGTCGTAAAGAAGGCAAATGGATGCACTACTCAATATCACCTGAAGGTGCAAAAGAAACAGGTAACTTTTTAAGTGAATTGACAAAATAAAAAACATCAAATAAAAAGCCGTGTATGAATAAATCTCTGCACGGCATAATATAAAACCTATATATAGATACATTTCAATATATAAATATATCAAGGAGGGCTTTATGGAAACTGTAAAAACAATATGGGGTTTCTTTCAAGAGGAAATTCTCGGCATGAGTTGGTTAAATGAACTCATAGGTAAATTTTTGAATTTATGTGGTTTAGATACTGCAGGTCGTGTCGGTGAAAGTGTTCACTTCTTTATTTATGACACAGTTAAAATTATGGTGTTACTCGGTGTATTGATTCTAATTATCTCGTATATTCAAAGTTACTTTCCACCTGAAAGAACGAAGAAAATTCTTGGTAGATTTCACGGCATCGGTGCAAATATAGTATCAGCTTTGCTCGGTACTGTAACACCTTTCTGTTCCTGCTCGTCTATTCCGTTATTTATCGGCTTTACAAGTGCGGGATTGCCTCTCGGTGTAACATTCTCTTTCCTCATTTCTTCACCTATGGTTGACCTCGGTAGTCTGGTGTTACTTATGAGTATTTTCGGGTGGAAAGTTGCATTGTTGTATGTGATATTAGGTCTTATAGTCGCTGTTATCGGCGGAACTCTTATTGAGAAACTCCACCTTGAAGACCAAGTGGAAGAATATATACGAAACGGAAAAACATTTGATATACCCCAAGAAGAACTGCACTTCAGGAACCGTATTAAATATGCATGGGAACAAGTTGTTTCAACAGCTAAAAAAGTGTTTCCCTATGTGTTAGTTGGTGTAGGTATCGGTGCAATCATTCACAATTGGATTCCAGAAGATTTTATTGTAAAAGCACTTGGGAATAATAACCCCTTTGGCGTTATTCTTGCAACAATTGCAGGTGTTCCTATGTATGCTGATATTTTTGGTACAATTCCGATTGCCGAAGCTTTACTTTCAAAAGGTGCATTACTCGGTGTTGTACTCTCATTTATGATGGGTGTAACAACTCTTTCACTACCATCAATGATTATGCTCCGTAAGGCTGTAAAACCTGAACTTTTGAGTATTTTCATTGTGATTTGCACGATTGGAATTATTATTGTAGGTTATTTATTTAATCTTATACAACCATTTATTATATAATATTTAAGGAGATTTAATTATGGCATTATTTAATTTTGGAAAGAAAAAAGAAGAAAAGAAATCTTGTTGCTGTTGTGGTGCACCCGTACAAGAAACAACAGTTACAAATAAATGTTGTAGCAAAACAGTTGGCGATATTTGTTGCATTAAAGTTTTGGGTGCAGGGTGTTCATCTTGTCATCAGCAATACGAATATGTGAAAGAAGCAGTAAATAATATCGGTCTTGGTGTTGAGGTTGAATATATCACCGATATGGCAAAAGTTATGGAGTATGGTGTTATGAGTATGCCTGCCATTGTTGTAAATGAAAAGGTTGTTGCTATGGGTAAGGTACTTAAAGTGGCAGATGTAGAACAACTGTTAAGGAAGCTTGGTTTCTAATATGAACGCAAAGAAAAAAATTGTTTTCATCTGTGTCCACAACTCTTGCCGTAGTCAGATTGCCGAAGCACTTGGAAAGCATATCCGAGGAGAAGAATTTGACTTTTATTCAGCAGGCACCGAAACAAAACCACAGATAAATCAAGATGCCGTAAGACTTATGAAAAAACTCTATGGTATAGATATGGAGCTTACACAGTATAGCAAAACCATTGATAAAACCCCAACTCCTGATATTGCAATATCAATGGGTTGTGATGTGGGTTGTCCTTTCATTGGCAGAGCCTTTGATGATAATTGGGAATTACCTGACCCTACAGGGCAAAGTGACGCAATGTTCCGTAAGGTAATTGAGCAGATTGCAAATAACATAAAAAAAAATAGGTAACTCCCGTAATCAATAATGACAAATCGGCAACAGTATTTCCTGTTGAAAAAATCCATAAACAACAATAAAAAGAGCAACGCCTATGAAGTTAGCATTTAACCTCATAGGCGTGTTTTTATATCTCTTTGAAATTTTGTGAACTGTCGGTGTAATTTCCCAAAACAAAACACCTATGAAGCTATATGTTATAATCTAACCTTATAATTATTACTTTGTAACCCAATTTAAGAAAGTGCAACCCACTATCACGATTTGCAACCTGAATACTCAAATTGCAACCTGCCCCTTGAATTTGCAACCTTGTGGGTATTTGTATCAAAGGTGGAATAGTCAGACACTGAAACGGACAGGACTTTAAGTTCTGTCCGTTTTAATTTTATTTATAGAAAAGCAAATCCGGGAAACGCTGAAGGTTTCCCGGATTTTTCAATATTATACTGATTTTTATTTATTCGTTAGTCTCTATCGGTTTTGCAACTATAAAAGGTTGAACGTACGGTTTGTCCTTTTCTGCACAGGCACCTTCGCGCCACATACCGAAAAATCTGCCAAGCGGAAAAGTATAATATCCGTCCTGCTTATGGTCAGTTACATCGTACGGGTCAGCAAAAATAAGCACATCGTCGTACGGTGTTTCGGATGAACAGGTGTCGATTCCGATAAGAACTTGCCAATGACCTGCCCAGTCTACCCAATCAACCATAATAGGTGTTCCGCTGTCGATTGTGCTGACAAAAAAGCTTTCAACCTCTTCTATGGTTTCAAATCGCCTGTCAGTATTGCTATGGTAATCAACATCCCAACCAATCAGATCAAAGAAGTCAGCAATATTTTCAACCGTTGAACCTTTGCACGGATGACTTTCGATAAGCTGACTGACAGCAATTTCGTGGTATTTTTTCTTTCCGAACCAGTTAAGCACCATAAGCGCACATGCGGCACCGCAGGTGTATTCTGTTGTCTGCTGATATGTTTCAAAACGGTTCAGTATATGAAGCGTTCCGTCGCTCTTCATATTATAAAAATCATTCGCGACGTAATACTTTGACCTGTTGTGGTCCGTCATTCCGCCAAATGCCGATGCACCGTCCTGATGAAGATTATCCGCATACTTTTCAGGGTACGGAATAGTTTTTGTTTCTTCGTCGTCAAGTGTAATATTCTCTTTGGCCTTTTGCATAATTGCCTCTATATCAGCACCGTAAATATCAAGGCCTTCTGCAGAAAAGAACTTTACGGTTTTAATGCCGAACAATCCTGTAACAAGTGCTTTCACATAGTCAAATCCAAAATTGTTTTCACCGATAAATCCACCTGCAGTAGTGATATAGTAAAGCTTTTTAGCCTTGCAAAGACCTTCGGGGATACCTTTTTCGGAATATCTGAAAGTGATTCCGCATACTGTAATATTTTCCAGATAAATACGTAAAACCGCAGGAAACAAAAGATCCCAGTAAGGTGCTGAAATTACGATTGTGTCTGCCTCAGCAAACTGCTTTGCCATACTGAAAAGTTCATTGTCCGTTTCACCGTTTTTCAGGAGTTCATCTCTCTTTTTCAGCAAAACATCATCCAACGGCTGAAGCTGTTCATCAAACAGATTAACCGACTGTATCTGACCGTTCAGTTTGCTGAGGAGATGCTGTGCCAATTTATCAGTTCGTGAACCTTCTTTAAAACAAGCATTGATGTGTAAAATTTTATCCATATCAGAACTCCAATGTATCAACTTTATTGAGAACTTCAATCAGCTTCGTTCTGTAGTGATTTACTGTTGCTTCGTCCCCGTCTCTGCGAAGACAACGACGAAGAAGACGCATATAGCCGATAACCTTTGCTTTATTTTCAACAGCTTCGATTGCATTTTTATCATCCGTACCGAGATAGCGTGCAAGAGAAAGATTCCAGAATTCGTGTGCTGTGTCAATATCAATTCCAAGGAATGATTCAATAACTGTTTTATCGAGTTCGCTGAAACCTACATATGCATTGAATGTTGAACCGAGTTCAAGCACAGGGTGACCGACCGCAAGAGTGTCCATATCGATAAGGATCGGCTCTCCGTTCTGAACCATAACGTTGTTTGAATGGTAATCACCGTGAATCATATAATTGCTGTCAGGGATTCCTTCAATGAGAGTACGCATTTTCTGTGCATTTGTGTCATCCAGATAAGCTGAAAGAAAATCCGCCCACTCAAGCACCCATTTTTTGAAATCAGGAAGTGCACCTTCTTCGACCTCAGTTGAATGAATCTCTTTCAATGTATCTACAAAATAAGCAACACTCTGAGTTAAATCTTCTTTGTTTGCTCTGATAAGCTTTGTTACGGATGTTGCATTAAGAAGTTCGGTAAGGCTTCCGTAGCCGTCACCTATACGGACTATTCCGTACGGAATCGCTGTGTTGACTCCAAGAACAAAGGCTCTTCTTGAGTTTTCACGCTCCTGCATAATTTCAGGTAGCGCATCACGGTTAAAATACTGCTTTACGATTGTTTCGTCATCGTAACGGTAAACAGCTCCGTTGGCTCCTTTTGCAATAAATTCACAGCCGTCAAGACTGATTCGCGGATATGTTTTTTCGACGGTCATCATCTCTGCAAAGCCTGTCATTTCAAAAACATCATAAACCTCAGGAGAAACATTTATTATCGCAAGCTGAGGCTCTTCCTTGCGCAGGCGGAGAATCACACGAAGACCTGCACTTGAGATATATTCAAGTGTATCTGCATCAAGAACGGTGTGCATTCCCGTGTTAGCTTTCCTTATCTCGCTGATACCTGATTCAACATCAGCAGCATTTGTCGCATCAATACGCCCTGTAAGATTTATGTACAATATATCTTTATCTGTTCTGAACTCAATGTTTGCCATATTACCTGTCCTTTCCGAAAACAATTTTTACAAGTTCATTATATTCCCGCCAGGCAGAAAACTTTTCAAGAGGTGCAGTCAGTTCTGCAATAGTGCTGTAATACCAGTACTGCTGTTCAGGATCTTTCTGATTGAACGACTGCCACATACTCTCGCCTTCGTTTTTCCATATTCTGTAAAACGATCTCATATTGGAAAGCTTATCGCCAATCCAGAGCATCAGCACATCGACGTTTTCTGCATTTTTTAACACTTTAAGCGATTCTTCTTTTCGGATTTTCCATGTATCTTCAGGTGGTAAATCTGCTCGTTTATCCTCTGTTTCGGATTCAACAAGCTTCCTTACACGGTTGCCGAAAATCTCTTCAATCTCATCAATGGTAATTTCTGTATCCTCAACAACATCGTGAAGCACAGCCGCTGAAATAACATCCTGATCGCTTGTCATTGTACCGACAATGGTTGCCGCTTCAAGTGGGTGAAGAATATATGGGGTTTTGTCCTTTTTCCTCACCATTCCATCGTGTGCTTTGGTTGCAAATTCAATTGCTAATGTTAATTTGTCCATCACTTGATCACCAGAATATCTGCAAAACCTGTCATTTCAAGGATATCCATAACATCTTCAGAAACGTTGATAAGTTCCATACTGCCCTGCACATTCATCTTCTTTTGTGCAGTAAGAAGCACTCTGAGACCCGCACTTGAAATATAGTTAACCTTTTCAAAATCGAGCACTAAATTTTTAAGTGCATCGCCCTCACCGTTTATAGCATTTTCAAGCTCGGGAGCTGTTGTAGTATCGAGTCTTCCTTCAATTTTCAACGTTGTTGTTTCGTTGTTTTTGTCAATTGTTACAGTCATCAGAACATCTCCTTTATATTTTCTTGGTCATAGTAAGAATATTTTTGCCGTTTTCGTAGGCGTAAGAAACCGTATCCATGGTTTTCTTGGTAATGAAAATACCAAGACCACCGATTTCTCTTTCAGTTGCTGAAAGAGAAATATCCGGCTCATCTCTTTCAAGAGGATTAAACGGTACACCGTTGTCCGTTATAACAAGAGTCATCTTCCTTTCATTTTCATCGAAACCGAAAGAAAGAGAAGCGTTGCCGTCACCGTCACCGTAAGCATAGCTTGCAATATTGACAAAAATTTCTTCAACCGCAACGCAGATTGCCATTGAACTTTTCATCGGACAATCAAAACGTTCGAGACACTCTTCCGTAAAAGCCATAACTTCCGGCAGAGTATCTTTTCTTGCAGAGAAGACTTTTTCTGTCATAACAGCACCTTCTTTATTTTTGTAATCAAAAAGAAGCATTGTAATATCATCAAACTGAGGAGCATCGCCTGCAAACTTATCTATATCCTCTTTGAGTCCCGAAAGCAATGCGTCTGCACTCAGAGCTCTGTTTTTCTCAATATATGAGAGCAGTCTTTCTTCACCGTAAAGAGCTTCATTTTTGTCTGTAGCTTCTGTTACACCATCGGTATAAAGGAAAATCCTGTCGCCCTTATTCAGTGTCAGTTCATTTGCACGGTACTTAATACCCTCCATACCTGCAAGAACAAATCCTGCACGACTCTTAAGGTATTCACACGTACCATCAGCGTGAACAATAACCGGCGGATTATGCCCTGCATTTGCAAAGCTGAGCTTACCTGTCAGAAGGTCAACCTTTCCCATCCATGCAGTAACAAACATACCAGACTCATTGTTTTCGCAAAGCTTTTCGTTAGCGAGAGTAAAGATTTCATTAACCGGAAGACCTCTTTCGGCAAGGTCTTTGATGATAGTTTTTGCAGTCATCATAAACATGGCAGCAGGTATTCCTTTTCCCGACACGTCAGCTGCAAGGAAGAACACTGTATTCTCATCAAGAGTATAGAAATCGTAGAAATCGCCACCTACTTCTTTTGCCGCTATCATCTGTGCAAATATCGCATAGTCTTCCGTATCGGGAAAGCTTGACGGCAGAGCAGAAAGCTGAATCTGTTTTGCATATTCAAGCTCCTTATCTATTCTTGCAGCTGCTTCACCGATATATCTTTTCAAAGTTGCCACGGTTGAGTTGATGTCGTCAGAAAGTGATGAGAACTCAGCATTTGAACGGACGTCAACCTCAACATTAAGATTGCCTCCCGTGATTTCAGAAAGCGTACCGTTGATCTTCTGCAGATTGTTGATAATAACTTTTTTAATCAGGAAATATATAAAAATAAACAACGCTGCAAAAATCAGTATCAACATAAAAATGCTCGTATAAAGCGACGCATCACGCATAAGCATCGCTTCAGCAGAAGGCATTGCCGCTATTATGCAATAGCCCTCAACAAAAGTGAAAACATAAATATATTCTTCACTGTAACCATTTTCGCTGTTTATTATGTTCGTTTTGTAAAGCTGACTTGCAGTTTTTCCCTCAAGCATCACTTTGTCGGGAGTTATGCCTATGGTTGAAATATGATCCCCGTTTCTGGCTGTATGAGTAACAAGGTTTAACTTTTCATCACAGACAGCAACAAATCCTGAACTTCCTACGTGACGGTTTTTGGTAACGTCAACAACGAAATCGTCAAGGATATCGTGGAATTGATCTGCATCATAACCAACCTGAATAAATCCACCGTCATTAAGGCTGACACCGCCATACTTTCTCATCGTAACCCCGTCATAACCCTGAGGGCTGTACAGCTGCACGTGTTCGGTTTCATCACCTGTCAGCACCATAAATTCCTTTGACTGTTCAGTACTGTTCATATTGAACTCGCCTATAAGCGAATCTAAAGTTGAATTTATAACCAAGCCTTCAGAATCAACAACGTTAATTTCTGCAACATTATACTTCTTCACAAGTTCATCGAGCGAAACATCATTGTTATTTTCATATTCTGAGCGGATATTTTTTGTTATCGTTAAAAGATTTTCGTCAGACTTTCCTCTTACGTCTGCGATAACATCAGTCATTGCAGAAGTAAAAACTTCTCTTGTTTCAATTTCAGCCATTCCGCTCTGAAGAAAATATGTAAAAACACTGGTTACTAAACATGCGATAACAATAAGTACAAGAAGTCTTCGCTGAAAAGTCTGAGAAATTCTTTCTTTATTTTTACCGTATTTTCTTTTGCCGTGGTTGATTAAAGAAACAACCAGAAGAGAAACTCCGACAGCTCCGGCATTTCCGATTATCATTGGAAGAGTTGCACCTTTTACAAACTCGAAAGCATATGCAGAATCTTTCATATTTGTAAAGAAAATCATAAGCATATGAAGAACTTCGCAAACAATAGTTATGAAGACGCCGTAACTCCATGTAGGTCTTTTGTTATCAAACATAAATCTTCTGAGAACGGCTGCAATAATACCGGCAAGAATTGTTGAAACGGTACAGGCCAACCTTGTATACATTCCACCGCCCCAGTAAACAGAAAAGAATCGGTACACTCCGCCTATGATACCTGAAATAACACCTGCGGGACCGCCAAAGATAAGACCTGCACAAAGAGGTGCCGCATCGCGGACATTGGCAACCGTGCCGAGAATTTCAACGCCGTATCCGGACGCAAAAGCGGATAAGCCCCCGAACACTACACCGATTAAAATTTGTTTTGAAGCGAACTTAAAATTCTTGAATCCCGTTTTCTTATCTAACAGATAAAAAGCGGTCACAAAAACACAGTTCAGAAAAATCGGAACTAAAAGCTTCATTCTGTTCCCCCACTATCATATTAATGCATAATAAGTGCATAGATCGCTTTCATCACATCCCACATCATTCCTCCCAAAGCATTGAGGAAAATTATGATGAACATATACACAAAAATACTTATCGGGCTGATTGCATTGCGAGATACATTCAGGTAAAAGTTAAAGTGTCCCTTTAAATTATCCTCTCTGCTTTGCTGCCATTGGTATGTAACAACGTTTCTTGCATCAAAATCATCGGGAAGAAAATCTTTGTAAAGCTCTTCCTCCAGACGTCTTATCCTGTAACACGATGCATCATTAATTTCATAACCATCAGCAATTGATATTGTTACTGCTGCTTTTTTCAGCTTTTGCCTGTGGAAAGCACCAACACTGTTAATCTCTTTCGGAAGCAGTCTTGATTCGTTGATTCTGACTGAATATCCGTAGCTTTCGGAAATAATCGGTGACATTATCATATCTCTGAATCGGGTTAAAAAGCTACCGACTTTCTTGCGCTGTCTGAAAACTTCAGAAACAGATTTATGCGGGATACGGAACATAAAATAAACTTCATCATTGTCAAGATACTCAAATATACCGTCAAAAGGAATGTTCATCAAAGTTCCTTTTGAAACAGGCTTTATTGTATATTCAACGGCAGAAAGATGAATTATATCTACTGTTTTTCCGTTGTATGCAATTTCAGAAGCAACATCATTCTTTTTATAGTCAACAACACACATACTACTGAAAATTGCACGTGAAAGATTTTCATCATTGAAGTGAAGTGAAACATCCTCTACTTCACTCTTTTCAACAGCAAACGGAAAATACA
Organism: Acutalibacteraceae bacterium; assembly: GCA_045648065.1. Classification (GTDB taxonomy): domain Bacteria; phylum Bacillota; class Clostridia; order Oscillospirales; family Acutalibacteraceae; genus CAG-488. The sequence continues at coordinate 10,888 of JAZRNG010000193.1, forward strand.
TATTAAGAGATTTAGTTTCTTTTATGCCTCTGATATGGATTGCTACATCTACATAGCTTTTGCCTTTCGGATTTAACCAGTTGTTAAGATATATTGTGCTGGTATCGTCACCGTCAACCCAGAACGCCCATCCGTCATCGGCAAAAAATTTGTTTCTTTTACTCAACTTAATATCCCCCTAATCTGCACTAAAGTTTTATTTATCAATGTATCAACTTAATAAAATATTTTATCATATTACGTTATATATTTCAATATTTTTGAAGTCAGGACTATTGATTTAAATCACGGTATGCAAAATTCACACAAATAAATTTTGATTATCTTTATAATGTTTAATCATTGAAATCGTCATTCGATAGCCGACGGTGGTGAGATCAATTAAGGAAAGTGTCGGTTTCTTGTATCGCAATAACTCCGACTATAAAAACAAAGTCAAGAAACACTAAGTGTTCCCTGACTTTTTCTTTGTTTTGTACAGGTTTGATTCAGCACTGAATTCCGCTCTGAATCAGGCTGTAAAATCAGTCAAGCCTAAAGAGCCGTGTTTCACCCTTTTGCATCTCAACGGTAATGATATCCGCAGTGCCTTGATAAGTTTCTCCGAGCAACTCACTGACCATTCTTTCCTTACCGAGATCAATAGTTTTTTCACCGGCAGATACGGCATAAATGCAAATATAATTTTCGTTTACATAAATAATATCATCAGTTTCACAGTAAATATGAACATCGTTTGTTTTGCAGAAAGCTCTCAGCTCGTTAACAGTAAATTTATCTTTCAGGCTCGACGTCATAATATAGGGAACCTTGTTTGTTTTGCAAAGTTTACGGGCAT
>JAZRNG010000194.1:0-3840 GCA_045648065.1 Acutalibacteraceae bacterium
GCTACTCTTTCAACAAGGCTCGATTCGTCATTCAAGACAGTTTCTGAACAGCTTGAAAATGTTTACAAGTCACTTGGTGAGATGAAAGAGCTTTCGACAGGTGTTACTACAAACGTAACGGCTCTCAATCGTGTGCTGACAAACGTCAAGGCAAGAGGCACATGGGCCGAAATTCAGCTTGAAGGTATTCTGGATCAGACCATTCCGAATATGTATGTCAGAAACTACTCGGCAGTACCGGGATCAAGAGATCTCGTTGAGTTTGCAGTAAAGATACCGTCAAGCGATGATTCATCAAAGATTACATATCTTCCTATCGACTCAAAGTTCCCGATGGAGGACTACAAGCGTGTTTGCGAAGCGGCTGACAACGCTGATGCGGCAGCTCTTGCTGCGGCACGAAAGGCTCTTTGTGACAGAGTGCTTTCTGAAGCAAAGATGATTAAAAAGTATATCAACGTTCCTGCAACAACACCGTTTGCAATTATGTACCTTGCGACTGAGGGTCTCTACGCTGAAATCACATCTTCAAACTCGGATATCCTTGATAAGATTCAGCGTGAAAACATAATGGTTGCAGGACCTACAACTATAATTGCTTTGCACAACACTCTTTCAATGGGCTTCAAGGCAGTTGCTATAAATGAAAAGGCAAACGAAGTTCGTCAGCTTCTTGCTGTTACGAAGGCACAGTACGATAAATTCGGCACGGTGCTCGAAAAGGCAAGAAAGAAGATTGATGAAGCGGGCAAGTCTCTCGACGAAGCTCAGGACAGAAACCGTATTATCCAGAAAAAGCTTAAAAATATTGAGGAAATTGATACAGCTGCCGCGGATGATTATCTCGGACTTGCAGACGGCAGATTAAATCAGGTTTAATTTAATTGTATATATTAAAAAGGAGAAAGATGATGAAAAAAGCAACACGAATCAGCAAAAAGATTCTGTCAGCACTTTTCGCAGTTGTGATGTTACTCTCAGTAGTGCCTCTCAATTCTGCAGCTGTTGACAGTCTCAAGGCAGATATCCTGCCTGAAAAAACCTTGAAAATCGGTGCGATTTCCGATATTCATTACTATCCTGAAGAGCTTACAGATAACTATGGTGAAGCTTTTATGGATTCACTCAAAACTTCAATCGGCAGAGAGCCATATGAATCAGAGGGACTTCTGAATTCAGCATTGGCAGCATTTGAGGAACACGCAAAGACTAACGGAATGGAGTACGTTATTGTTTCGGGTGACCTCTCAGCTAACGGTGAATATGTGGCTCACGAAAAGTTTGCTGAGCGTATGGAGCAGTTTGAAGAAGAAACAGGTCTTAAGGTTCTCGTTACTTGCGGTAACCACGATATGAACAGAACTGATACTGCTACTACATATGAAAACGGATACGAAGAAAAAGCAAGAGCAATCACTCCTGAAGAGTTTCTCGAGGTTTATGAAAACCTTGGATACGACCTTGCTTATCATCAGTATGTTCCCACAAACGGCAAGGCAAATATGCTTTCATATTCTGTTCGTGACGATGGTTTCAGAATCATTATGATGGACGTAACAAAGTACAGCTCTGACCTTACAGCTTCAGGTGAGGATGTTGGCGAAACATCAGGTGCATTTTCAGATGAATTCCTTCAGTGGACACTTGACGAAATCGCTGATGCAAAGGCTGATGGTGAAACAGTAATCGGTGTTATCCACCACAACCTCGTTCCTCATTTTGCAAATGAGTACAAGATTATGAGAGGCTTCAATGTCGACGGTTGGAATGAGATCACAGAGCAGCTTGCAGATGCAGGTATGAACTTCTCACTCACAGGTCACGTGCATATCAATGATATCGCTGAAATCGTAAGTGACAACGGTGAAAAGCTTACTGAAATCAGCATGTCTTCTCTTACCTCTTTCCCGAACTACATCCGTGAGCTTGAATTTACAACTGATGGTGCAGATAAGACAACTGTTGATGTACAGAGCTTTGACGTTGACTGTGTTCTTCCTGTTACAGTTAACGGTGTAACATACGAGCAGCCTTTCCGAAAGGAATCAATCAAGATTTCTTACTTTGATGAAAGTGGTTTCTCAGGCTTAGCAAGTGACTTCGTCGGTGGTTACATTATGAAGTTTGCTCCTATATTTGCTGAAAAGGGTGTTCTTCCGGCACTTGCAGACATGGGTCTTGACCTTGAAGAGCTTCTCGGCGGACTTCTCGGTGAAGGTATCAAGCTCGGACCTGTCTCAATTCTGACAACAGATAATATTATGTCTTTCCTTGAGGACTTCCTTGGCCAGGTTCAGGAGCTTTATCTTACAGATCCGCAGGCAACTGCAGATTTCATCGATGCAACTCTTTCAAAGCTCTTTGATATTCAGATGTCTGAACTTCCGAATACTGCGTTCTACGAAGAGTATGGTCTTGGTGATCCGACAAAGCCCGGCACATTCGCTGACGTGGTAATGAACACAATTCTTTACACATATGAGGGTACACTTGATTATACAAGAGATGCATTCCTTCTTGATGTAATTGATAATCTTGAAAATAAACCTGAACTTGCAACAGAAATTTTTAATACTCTTTTTGAAATCCTTGCAGATGACCTTCTTATGAACAATCTTCTCAACGATGTTGAATTGAGAGTTGATACTATCTTCCCGTTTGGCAAGTTCGGATTCCTTCTCGGCAAAACTCTTGATATCGTGCTTGAGGTAGCTTTCCTTGGCGATACGACTATTCTTAATATTGCTGACGGTGTAATGGCACTTCTCGATACGTTCGGTGTGCTTGAAGGCGGTTCAGTTACAGGTGTTATTGAGCATCTTATGGGTGAATATATCACTCCGTCTCTTCTTGACGGTATCGGCGACTCACTTGCAAGTATCGTATATAACTTTGCAGCTGACTATAACTTTCCTGATGACTATTCAGCAACTATTGTTTATGACGGCAAGGTGCCTGTTGAAGCAACAAGAGAAAACTACAGACTTCCCACAGCACTTACAGTAACTCTTGGTGAGGATTACTCTGAGAGAAATATCAGCTGGTATACAAAGTCAACAGTACAGGGTACAGACATCCAGATTGTTGAGTATACAGATTCAGTTACATTCACAGCAGAGCTTCCTGAGAATATTGGTATTGAAACAAGCAACGAACGTGTCATCAGAAGCTATCCGGGTATCGACTTCGGTATCATTGGTATTATGCAGTACGAAATCCCGATGACAAGACATACAATAACAGTCTCAGGTCTTGAAGAAGGTAAAAAGTATGCTTATCGTGTCGGTGATGCTTCAAGAAACTGGTGGAGCGATGCAGGTGTATTTACGATTGAAGACGGTTCAGATGCCACAACATTTATCCATGTGACAGACCCGCAGTCAATGTCAGCTCATCAGTATGAAACTTTTGCAGCAGTAATTGACAAGGCTTACGAGATATATCCTGATGCAGGATTTACAATCAACACAGGTGACCTTGTTGACCATGGTGATAACTTCAACCAGTGGCAGTGGCTTCTTGACGAATCTTCTGACACACTTATGAATTCAGCAATGATGCCGGTTTCAGGTAACCACGAAGGTCACGGTTCATACGCTGTTGTTACAAATTATGTTGTTCCGAACGCTCCTGAGCAGGATACAGAATCAGGCGTTTACTACTCATTTGATTATAACAATGTTCACGTTGCAGTTCTTAATACAAACGATCTCAACGATGATGACGCTTTGTCTGAAACACAGATCGAATGGCTCAAAGCTGATATGAATGCAAGTGATGCTGACTGGAAGTTTGTTGCTTTCCACAGAGCGATTTATTCAAACGGTTCACACTATGACG
>JAZRNG010000195.1:0-2362 GCA_045648065.1 Acutalibacteraceae bacterium
TTCAACCTTATCAGGGATTTTTTCTGTTCTCGAAAAGTCATATATCGCATCAAAGTTCTTGCCACAATATCCAACCCCTAATCCGAGTGCTTCTATGATTCTGTCAAAAAAATCATCCTTTTCTACGCATCCCGTAAAATCCAATACTGATGTTCTCATAAAGTCTGCTACCTCGTCAATCTATAACCTCGTATTCAAATACTTCGTTGTATTTTTCATAAAATTCTTTAATTCTTTCGAGAGTTCTAAATAAATTTCTGGAATACAATACTTCTAAATAGCCTTTTAAGCTTGAAGAACCTGTTATTTCCAATTTCTCCGGGATTATTTCTGTTCTCGAAAAGTCATATATTGCTGACCAATTTCTACCACAATATCCAACCCCTAATCCAAGTGCATCTATTATTCTGTCAAAAAAATCTTCCTTTTCTACGCATCCCGTAAAATCCAATACTGCTGTTTTCATAAAACTTTCTCCTTATGTTATTTCAATAAAAGTTACATAATGGTCGTAAGTAACAAATATAAGTCCGTCATCTGAACTTGTATTCACACAAGTGCCTCATTTTTAATTTTATAGCGAACAAATGTTCTACGAATATATTGTAAACAACTTTTTCAGACTTGTCAATAGTAAAAAATCCTCGCTCTTCCGAACGAGGATTTTTCTTTTAAACTTCAGCCAATACCTTGTATGTATCTTTAAGGTCGGAATAAAGCTTAGTATAAATTTTATGATAATTCATATACTGTGCTGTCTTTTCTCTGTCGGGGGTTGAAACACCGTCATTATAACGTACCATTGTGTCACAGGCTTCTTCAACGCTTTCGTAAATTCCTGCACCGACAGCAGCGAGTACAGCAACACCCAAAGCAGGGCCTTCGCTTGACTCAGCCGTTTTAACCGGTACTGCGAAAATATCGCAGAGCATCTGTCGCCAGAATTCACTCTTGCCGCCACCTCCGCAGACAAGCATTTCAGCAGGTGTGATACCCATTTCTTTAAGAATACAAACACAGTCATAAAGCGAATAGCTGACACCTTCAAGCACAGCTCTTATAAAGTGCGCCCTTGTGTGCATCGCTGACATTCCGAAGAAAACTCCACGGCAATCAGGGTCAAGGTGAGGTGTTCTTTCGCCCATAAGATAGGGAAGATAGAGAAGTCTGTCACAGCCGACGGGAATTTTATCTGCCTCGTCTGTCATAACGTCATAGGCTGAAAGGTTTTCTTCCTCAGCCTTATTTGTTTCTTCAAGACAGAACTGTTTTTTGAACCACTGAAGAGAAAGTCCTGCACCCTGAGTGACACCCATTACGTGCCACTTGCCCGGTACTGCACAGCAGAAAGTGTGTACTCTGCCACCCTTGTCGATAACGGGAGCATCTGTGTGTGCAAAAACAACGCCTGAAGTGCCGATAGTTGTGAATGCCTTGCCCTCACGTACAACGCCCATACCGACAGCTGCAGCAGCATTGTCACCCGCACCGCCGACAACGAGTGTTTCCTCACAAAGACCTGTTTTTTCAGCTGTTTCTTTATTGATTTTACCCGTAACCTCGGGAGATTCATAAACCTTCGGAAGATACTCTTCCTTTATGCCGAGTGCATCAATCATAACCTGAGACCAGCATCTGCCCGGCACGTCAAGAATCTGCATACCCGAAGCGTCGGAAACCTCCGTTGCGAAGTCACCTGTAAGCTTGAATCGGAGATAATCCTTCGGCAGAAGTATGTGTCTGCACTTTTCAAAAATTTCGGGTTCGTTATTCTTAACCCAGAGGATTTTTGATGCTGTAAATCCCGTCAATGCAGGATTTGCAGTTATTTCGATAAGCTTTTCACGTGTAAGCTTTTCAGTCAGCTCGTCACATTCCTTGCCCGTACGCTGATCGCACCAGATGATTGACGGACGAAGCACCTCGTAGTTTTCGTCAAGCATAACAAGTCCGTGCATCTGACCCGAAATACCGAGAGAAACGATATCTTTCTTATCCACTCCGCTGGTTGCAACAACCTCAGCGATTGTTTCGACACCTGCGTTATACCAATCAATCGGCTCCTGCTCTGCCCAACCGTTTTTCGGCTGATAAAGAGGATATTCACGGCTTGCAGATGCAACAACATTACCCTTTTCGTCAAAGAGGACGGTCTTTGTTGCAGATGTGCCGAGGTCAATTCCTAAAACATATTTCATAATTATTCACCAAAGAAAATCTGATTTACAACTGATTCAAGATATTCCTGTCTGCCTGAACCGGGGTCTGTACAAGCACCGAGATTTTCAGCATTCTCTGCAAGTGATTCAAGAGTTGCCGTTCCGTCAAGGATTGTCTTGCCGATACCCTCGTTGAAGCTTGA
>JAZRNG010000196.1:0-2122 GCA_045648065.1 Acutalibacteraceae bacterium
ATTTTCATTCAAAACACCTCATTCTGATTGATATGCGCCCCTGGCCCAGAGAATCCACTTTGAGCGATCAAGCGGATTGACACCTCGTCGAGGATTTACGTGCTCCTCACCGTCACGGCACTCACGGTAGCCGTAAAATGACTGTGCAAGAACAGCTTTTCCAGAAGAAAGAGTTGCGAGTCTTTCAGGAAAATTCATCGACGTTGCAACGGGCACAATCGCTTCAAGAGTTGCGATACCCGAACGGATGACGTAATCAATATGTTCAAGCGAATGACCACTGTCGTTTTTGCAGTACTGCGTCAGTATGAAATTTTCTGCATATTTTTTCAACCTGTGGTTGATTTGCGCCATGGTATCACCGCTTTCGGAAATGTTTTATTGAGAATCCTTGTCTTTTTTCTTTGAAATTTTCATAACTACAACCAATCCGACAATTAAGCCGATACAAGCAAATCCCGTAAGAGCAATCAGATCTGCGAGTGTCTGATTTTTCGGAGTGTTATCGTTTTGTGACGGTTGACTGAGTGCTGTTTTTTCTGCCTCTTCAAGAGCACGGACCTGCTCTGCGTTTTTAATCAAAGTTTCTGCAGGCATTTCTTTTTCGCAAAAAATTGTTACACTATCGTGGAGATCGAGTTTATAAGGAGGTTTGACGTATTTATCGTGCGGAACAATCTCAATCAGATCCCAGTCAGCCTGTGTTCCCGGATAATAAATATTGACGTGATACGTAAAGTAGAATGCATGGTCTGAAATCTTTTTTACCGAAGAAGGTATGCTTATTCCACCCGGGGCACTTGCCTGGCCGGGAAAAGAGCTGAATGCCTCTTCTCTGATTTCCTCCACACCTTCGGGCAGCGTCAGGCACACGAGATTATCACAGTAACTAAAAGCTCTGTAACCGATCACCTTTACTCCGTCGGGAACTGTGTACGAAAGATATTCGAGCTCAGGAGGATAACGGAAAAGTATTTCTTTGTCTTTTGAATATAAGATTCCGTTTTCGTCGCTGCAGAAGGTTTCGTTTGCAGGGTCAACAGTAATTTTTTTGAGATCTGACAATGATGACAGATAACCCTCGATGTATTTTACGGTTGCAGGTATGGTTATTTCTTCTATATCTGATTGTAAAAACGCATTCATAGAAATGGTGTGCACTCCATCGGGAACAGAAAATACAGTAGTTTTGTTTCCGCAAGGGAAGCAAAGAATTCGCGATTTGTTTTTTGAATACAAGATTCCGTTTTCATCGCTGCAGAAGGTTTCGTTTGCAGGGTCAACTGTAATTTTTTTGAGTTTGCCCATTGATGACAAACTGTCACCGATGCGAGTTACGGTTGCAGGTATATTTATTTCCTCTATGTCTGTCATATAAAAAACATTTTTCCCGATTTTAACAACACTGTCAGGGAGGCTTATGCTTTTCAGGTCAGTACAAAAACTAAATGCATCGTCTCCGATTTCCTCAAGTCTGTCTGGCAGGATAATGTCCTGAAGGTTGGTGCAATGTGAAAAAGCGTAGTCATTAATTTTCTTTACGGGGGAAGGAACGGTAAAGTGCGATGCAGAATTCGCTTTTGGGTAGCAGTAAAGAATTGTCTGATCATTGCTGTAAAGCACACCTTCGCTGTCAGAGAAAAAATATCTGCTGCCGGACTGAACTTTTATTTCAGAAAGAAAGGTATAGGCGGAAAATTGCAGACAGTTAATGGATTCAATGTCAGGTCCGATGGTTATTTTTTTTACGGAAGAGATGTCAACTGTGTCGCGTAGTCCGGATTCGGAATCGAACCAATTGTCGGTTTCGCCTGAGCCGTAAATGTAAAGCTCACCTATTGAAGGATTGAAGTTCCAGAAAGCTGTTTCTCCGCAGTAACCGCTTACTGTTTCAGCTTTTGATGCAGGTGTCAGAACGATGACTGAAGAGATAAAAACAAGCAACGTAAGAAAAACAGAAAATAAATTTGTTCTTTTTTTGATTTTCATTCAAAACACCTCATTCTGATTGATATGCGCCCCTGGCCCAGAGAATCCACTTTGAGCGATCAAGCGGATTGACACCTCGTCGAGGATTTACGTGCTCCTCACCGTCACGGCACTCACGGTAGCCGTAAAATGA